>JAFGHZ010000071.1 GCA_016929875.1 Dehalococcoidales bacterium | reverse complement strand
GGGTGCGCGCAGTAAACCGGGGAGCCAGCCGGAACGTTGCCCGAACTGTAACGGCTCCGGGCAAATCAAGCGGGTACAATCGAGCGTCTTCGGACGGTTCACCAACATCGCCATCTGCCCGAACTGTCACGGCGAAGGCAGAATCATCACTGAACCATGTCCTAAATGCCGCGGGACCGGTAAGGAGAAGCGCCAGCGCACTATCTCCGTGAAAATCCCCGCCGGCGTAAACGACGGCAACCAGATTCGCGTTCGCGGGGAAGGAGATGCCGGCTCGCGGGGCGGGCCTTCCGGCGACCTGTTTGTCAGCCTGTCCGTCAAAAAACACGAGTCCTTCACACGCGAAGGCGATAATATCCTCTACGCTCTGCCAATCAACTTCGCGCAGGCGGCACTGGGGACGGAAGCCTCAATTCCCACCCTGGAAGGCGATGCCAAACTTAAAATTCCCGCCGGCTGTCAGAGCGGCACTACCTTCCGCCTCAAAAATAAAGGCGTACAGCATCTACAGGAACATGGACGCGGTGACCAGATAGTCATTGTTTCCGTGACAACACCGGAATCCCTGACCAAAGAACAAAAACAGCTGTTCGAGAAGCTCGCCGAAAGCCTGACGGATAGTAAAAAGAAAGAGTAAGCGCCCTTTCGAGCGCCGCAACAAATTACGTCTTTTTCTTGTGTCCGACAGAGGGAAGATGAACCTTATCCGCTTTTTGCCCCAGCTTACGCTCAATCCCTTTGAACAAACGGACAATGTTACCACGGTGCGTATAGAGAATCATTGCCGTGCCGACCAGAGCATAAAGCAGATATTCAATTGGGAAATTGTTCAAAATGGTGAGGGGAATCATGATGGCATACGTACCAATGACGCCGGCAATGGAACCTAACGACATAAACAGCGTCGAGGCGGCACCGAGAACTAGAATCTCACCCCCGAACAGAGCAACCATCGGAAATAACGCCAGCCAGCCGCCGAAAAAGGTAGCGACACCGCTTCCGCCGTGGAATTTAAGGAATACCGACCAGTTGTGCCCGGCAACAGCCGACAAACCAGCCAGGACCTGGCCGAATAGAGGCCCGAAGCCGAGATTCCCTACCGCCATGTAACTCTTACCGATGATTAAGCCGGCAATTATCACCGCCAGAGACCCTTTGGCAATATCGAGCAGGCCCGAGAGGATTGCCACCTTTTTACCGGCAGAGCGAAGAACGTTGGTGGCGCCGACTTTTCCGCTCCCCCACTCCCGGACATCCACTCCAGCCATTGACTTGGCAAGAATCAAACCCCAGGGGATAGAGCCCAGCAGATAGCCGATAAGCATCGAGGCGAGATAACGAGCAATCATCATGGCGGCTATCATGATTCACCTCCGGTTTTAAACACCAGATTCAGCGGCGTACCGGTAAAACCGAACGCTTCGCGGAGCCTGTTTTCCAGAAAACGCCGGAAGGAAAAATGAACAAGACTGGCATCATTTACCTTAAAAGTAAAGACCGGGGGATTCACTGCCGTTTGAGCGACCTCTTTTATCGCTAAAGTTACCTTGCCTTTTCGCGGCATATTGTGAGATGCTAATGCATCCTGAATAACACCACGAAGCTCAACTTCAGGCACCTGTTTCATCCTCTCCTGATACACCCGATAAGCCAGAGGCAACACTTCATCGATTCCTGTTTTGAATTTAGCAGAAACAAACAATGCCGGCGCATAGGACACGAATTTGAATTGCTTTCTGGTATTTTCAGCCCACAAATCTTGATTTTCATCAGTGACCGTATCCCACTTGTTCACCACAATCACAATCCCTTTCAACGCCTGTCTTATATAACCCGCAATATGCATATCCTGAGCCGCGAAATTGGTGGAGGCATCGAGGATCAGCAATGCCACATCGCAACGGTCGATGGCACGCAGAGAGCGGAGCACGCTGAAATATTCTATTCCCGCATCCACCTGCCCGCGTTTTCGGATTCCGGCCGTATCAATAAGTAACACATTTTTACCGGACAAGTCAAACTGCGTGTCTATCGCATCGCGGGTCGTCCCGGGAACATCGGAAACAATAACCCGCTCTCGACCCAGTATGGCATTCAAGAGCATCGATTTACCGACATTCGGCCTGCCGACAATTGCCACCTTCATCATTTCCGGTTCGGCAACCGGTTGCGAAGGAGCAGGCAACAGTGTGATGATTTTCTCTATCAGTTCCGCCGTACTGCGACCGTGATAAGCACTGATGACGAACGGCTCCCCCAGACCTAACTGATAGAACTCGACAGCCTGGGCCTCCAGTTTTTCGTTATCCCCCTTGTTCGCTACCAGAAGAGCCGGCTTCTCCAATCTTCGCACCAAATCGGCAATCTCCAGGTCGGCGGGCATTATACCGTCCTTCACATCCACCATAAAAACGATGGCGTCCGCTTCTGCCATCGCCATCTTAATCTGCTCTTTGACACCACGGTCGATTTCCTTTTCCATCCCCAATTCGAGCCCGCCGGTATCCACCAGCGTAAACTCTTTTCCCTCCCATGACACATCGGCAAAAACACGGTCGCGAGTGGTGCCCGGAAAATCCTCGACGATAGCAATCCGCTTACCTGCCAATCGATTCAGCAGAGTGGATTTACCGACATTCTGTCGACCTATAATAGCTACAACCGACTTACTCAAGATTTCTCCCTGACACGGATTAACAAAAAGGGTACTTCTCAGAAGGGTACGATTAGAGGGTTTTGCTACTCTTTGCCGAGCATTCTTACCAGCAACGCCTTTAGAGCGTGTATCTTGTTTTCCGCCTCGTCGAAAACGACCGAACGAGGACTATCCAGAATCCCCACATCGACCTCCTCACCGTGATGTGCCGGCAGACAATGCATTATTATTGAATTTTTCCTGGTCAGAGCCAGTAATTTCTCGTTGACCTGATATACGGCAAACACCTTGCGGCGGACTTTCGCTTCCGCTTCCTGCCCCATACTTGTCCAGGTATCGGTATAAATAATATCGACGCCTCTCGCCGCTTCTCGCGGGTCTTCCGTACAGGATATTTTCGCCCCGCTGTCCCCGGCGTAAGCACGAGCCTTCTTTAAAATTGTCTTATTTATTGAATAACCCTTCGGGGAAGCAATATTGAAATTAACCCCGGTCATCGCGCAGCCAAGTAAAAGGCTGTTAGCGACATTATTGCCGTCGCCGATATATGCCAGATTTAATCCCTTGAACTTGCCCTTCTTCTCATAAATGGTCACTAAATCCGCCAG
>JAFGHZ010000070.1 GCA_016929875.1 Dehalococcoidales bacterium | reverse complement strand
TCTGGCAGTGGGCGGCGTCGTCCATCGTGTGACTGGAAATGATGATGGTAACACCCTGCTTATTTAAGTCCGCGAAGTGCTGCCAGAAATTCGCCCTTAGTTCGGGGTCGAGTCCGACCGTCGGCTCGTCCAGAAAAAGCAACGGCGGATTGTGAACGATGGCACAGGCGAGGCTCACCCTTTGCTTCATACCCCCGCTCAGCTTCATTATTCCGTCGTTACGTCTTTCCCAGAGATTAACCAGGCGGAGTACCTCTTCCACCCGCTTCGCCCGCTCCGAACGATTCTTCAGACGGTAGATTTTAGCGAAAAAGTCGACATTCTGTGATACGGACAATTCGTTATAGAGCGAGTGCTGCTGTGGCATATAGCCGATGAGAGGGGCCATCCGCCGGGAATAGTTTTGCCCCAGGAGTCGGATTTTTCCTTCTTTTTGTTTCAACAGTCCGACCAGCAGGCGAATCAATGTCGTCTTGCCGGCGCCGTTGGGACCCAGCACCCCGAAGCTGATACCTGAGGGAATTTGAAGTGAAAGCTTATCCAGCGCCTTCAACCTCGCATAGTTAAAGGACACCTTTTCCATTTCAATCGCGAGCTTGTCCGATATTGTACCCGTCATAATTGATGCTATGATACAGCGACGGCAGATGGAAAGCAACTACCCCGGGAAATTTAAGACTTACAAATACCTCCCATTGCGAGGGTACCCTTCGTGATTCTCAGGAGAAACTCCGTACCGAAGCAATCTCACTTATACGAAAATCCGTTGACTTGCAGTTATAAAAGCCTGTAGGGTGGGTGAAACCCACCTATTCTAAATCAATCTCCACCATATCTTTTGCTACTTCACTCCCCCAATCTTCGCTATATAACCCTCTCTCGACAAACTGTCTGAAGCTACTGTACTTCCATTCCCGAGGTGAGTTCGCCAGTCCATGCTTGACCGGATTGTAGTGGATGTAATCACAATGTTTATTGAAATCTTCTTGATTACGAATGACATGCTCCCAGAATCTTCTTTGCCAGATGCCTTTTTCGTTTTTACTAATCATTGACGCTGTTATGTTTTCTGTCTTATTCCCGGAATAATGGCGGCTAAATATCCCTTTAATTTGTTTCCAGCGTATCGAAAAGTCGGATTCATCGTCGGGAAGAGTCCAAATGGTATGCAAATGGTCTGGCATAATCACAATAGCATCTATCCTGAAAGGATGTATCTTCATAGTATTTTTGAAGGAATCTCTCAGCAGCCTGACAGCACTTTCCTCTTTAAATATGGGGTATCTCATATAAGAGACAACTGTAAAGAAGAAAGTGCCACCATTCAGAAAAGCTCGACGGTAGTTTGACATTTTGGCACCTTGGTGGGTTGCGCCTTGCTTCACCCACCCTACTGCAGGCGCTGGTATTTCTACGCCTTTTCTTTCTCTTTTTCAGCCTGCTTGGCTGCGATAATCTTCTGGATGACCAGCGGCGGGGCTTCCTGATAATGGCTGAATTCCATCGAGTACGTGCCTTTGCCCTGGGTAATCGATTTCAGATTGATAGCATAACGCTGGACTTCCGCCAGCGGCACAATCGCTTCGATGGTATTAGCCCCTTCTTCCGGTATCATCCCCTGTACCTGACCTCTCTTGGTATTGAGGTCGCTGATGATATCGCCGGTATATGAATCGGGAGCGGTTATTTTGAGTTTCACGATGGGTTCCAGCAGGACCGGCTTACCGTCCGTCAGGCCTTTCTTGACCGCACCGGCACCCGCAATTTTGAAGCAGATTTCCGATGAATCGACCGGGTGGAAACTGCCATCGATCGCGGTAATCCTGACATCGTCCACCGGGAAGCCTGCCAGGACTCCTTCCTGTACCCCTTCATTAACACCTTTCTCTACGGCAGGAATAAAGTTCCTGGGGATAGAACCGCCGACGATTTTTTCGGTAAATTCTCTACCCGAACCGCGAGGTAACGGCTCCAATGACAATACCACATGGCCATATTGTCCGTGGCCGCCGGTCTGCTTCTTGTGCTTGTATTCGGCATCGGTCTGCATGGTAATGGTCTCTTTGTAAGGTACTTTCGGTGTCTGAAGCTCGACATTCACCCCGAATTTGCGTGCCATCTTCTCAGCGGCAACACCGAGCTGTATCTCACCGAGTCCGGAAATAATAGTCTCGGAAGTAGTAGCATCCCGATGCATCTTCAGAGTAGGGTCTTCTTCCACAATTTTGGCTAGCGATGGGCCTAATTTATCCAGGTCCAGTTTGGTCTTGGGATAAACGGCTTCACTGTATCTGGGTTCGGGGAAAGTGACACCGGTAATTTTTACGGGCTTATCTTTAACGCCCAGGGTATCACCGGTCGCGGTTACATTCAACTTGGCAACGGCGCCGATATCGCCCGCCGCGATTTCCGGCACAGGCTCCTGATTTTTACCATGCAAAACAAACACCTGCCCGATTCTCTCATTCTCGCCGCGCGTCGCGTTCCATACCTGGGAGTTACTGCTGAAAACCCCGCTGTAGACACGGAAATAGGTCAGCCTGCCCACATACGGGTCGGCACTTGTCTTGAATACCAGTGCGGCAAGCGGCCCTGTAGGATTCGCCGTCATTTTAGCAGGTTTGTTGTCTCCCCCGACAATAATGACGCCACGTTCTTTGGGAGATGGAAGATAATTAACGAAAGCATCCATCAAAGGAATAATGCCGATATTCTGTAAACCGGAACTCGCCAGTATCGGCACGAGCTTGCTATCGACGACAGCTTTGCAAAGAGCTTTATGGAGGTCGTCCTGGCCGATTTCTTCGCCGCCCAGATACTTCTCAAGGAGGCTGTCGTCCGTTTCGGCAATGGACTCTGCCAGCTTCTCGCGAAGGTTTTTAGCCTGGGCCTGCAACTCCGCCGGAACATCGCCTTCTTTACCTTCGGTGCCGGTATAACTCTTCATTTTCAGCAGGTCGACGACCCCTTTGAAACCGGTATGTGCGCCGATCGGTATCTGTACGGGCAAACATTTGCGCCCGAATTTAGTCTGGATTTGCTCCGTCACTTTGGTGAAATCCGCATTCTCGCGGTCCATCCGGTTGACTACTATAATCCGCGGCAAATTGCTTTCATTGCAGTACGCCCAGATTTGCTCGGTCCCGACCTCGACGCCGGAAACGGCACAGACCACGACGGCCGCCCCTTCGCTGACCCTGATAGCCGATTTGACTTCACCGACGAAGTCGGGGTATCCGGGTGTATCCATCAGGTTGATTTTATTCCCTTGCCAGACATAAGGAAGCATGCTGAGACTGATACTCATACTCCGTTTTTGCTCGGCGGGGTCGTAATCGGAAGTGGTGCTCCCATCACTGACTTTACCCAGCCTGTTGATTACCTTGGCATTAAATAAAATGGCTTCCGCCAGCGAGGTTTTACCTGCACCGTTGTGAGCAACTAGTGCGAGATTACGGATGTTTTCCAAGCCGAATTGTGCCATATCACCAGTCCCCTTTATTTAGAAATAACACTAACCATTATAATCGCCTCAAAAAAATACGGCAACTTTGAGATGGTCTTCTATATCATAATCAAGGCACGCAGGAGCCCCTGTCCGTCCGAAAACGCTGATTCTATTTCGCCCCGAATTTTTCTTTGGAAACTATCTCGGTCAATTCTTTTCTGGGCGGGGTCCGAGCCTCACCGCCGGGATAACCCAGCGGCGTCATCTCGACCACGCAGAAACCTTCCGGCACTTCCAGGATACTTTCCGCTTTCTTATGGTCGAAGTTACCGACATGCACCGTTCCCAACCCCAGAGCATGAGCGGCAAGGGTCAGGTTCGCCATCGCCAGACCGATATCGAACATAAACCAGTCGCCCCTGACGGTAGTCGGCTCACCGCGATAATAGCCTGCCTTCTTGAGTTCGGCACAGGCAACGATGACAACCGGCGCCGTTTTAATGGCATTGATTGAAGGATTAGTAGGAGTTAGTGTCGCGGCAAGTTCGTTCTTGACATCGCTGTTTCGCACTACTATGAATCGCCAGCACTGGGTATTGGCCCAGGAAGGCGACCACCGTGCCGCCTCCAGCACCTGTTCCAGGACGCCGTCATCCACAGTGTCCATCTTGTAACTGCGGATACTTCTCCTTGTTCTAATAGCTTCAAAAATATCCATCTTTCTTCTCTCTAAATATTATTCTCTTCCGTCTCCCACGCGCCTTTGCCGATTAACGAAACAAAGCGACAGGCACCGAGCTTTATCGTCTTGTTGCCCTGCTTCTGTTTGACGATTTTATACAAATCCTGACTGTACCGCGAGCCCACGGGAATTATCATCCGTCCGCCGACTGCCAGCTGAGCTATCAAGTCTGACGGAATCCTGGGGGCGCCGGCCGTGGCAATAATTGCATCATAAGGAGCGCCGGCCTCCCATCCGAGAGTATTTTCCGCCAGATGCATCTCGACGTTTTTGTAACCGAGTTTGTACAGCACCACCCCGGCCCTTTCAATCAGTAGCGGAAAGCGCTCCGTAGTAACTACCACACGTGCCAGTTCCGCCAGAATTGCCGTTTGATAGCCGCTTCCTGTACCTAATTCCAGTACCTTATCTTTACCGGTGAGGGCTAATTCCTCCGTCATCAGAGCAACGATGTACGGTTGCGAAATCGTCTGCTCCAATCCTATCGGTAACGGGCGGTCTTCATAAGCCAGATGGGCTAAATCGGGAGAGACAAATAATTCCCGGGGGATTTTAGCCATTGCCGATAAAACCCGCCTGTCCTTAATCTCCGCCGCCAGGTGTTCGATTAATCTGGCTCTGGCTATCTCGAAGTCCATATTGAGACCCACGCCATATACGGTTAATGAAGAATAAAGTACAGCACGATGATGATAACCAGGATAATACCGGCGATAGCACCCGCTACTTTGAGTTCCATACCGACGTACTTAAACTGGTCGGGGGCATACTGCGCGCCCGCCTGCCTGCCCGAAGTCCCAGCAGCTTTGACCGCAGTTGACGGCGAATTACTCCCTGCCGGCATGCCGCCGACACCCGCTGTCTGTTCTGTAACCGGCGCTTTCATAACATTGGCTTTTTTGCCTGACGAGTATCTGAATTTCTTATAGCTTGATTTTTTGGACACTTGCGGCTCTCTTTCTCTGGTTATTTAGCTCGGGGGTGCGCTTTTTCGTAACTCCGGCGGACGTGCTCCGTCGTAAGATGAGTATAAACCTGCGTGGTAGAAATATTAGCATGTCCCAATAATTCCTGCACGGCCCTCAGGTCGGCCCCACCGCTCAACATATGCGTAGCAAAGCTGTGCCGCAGCGTATGAGGCGTTACAGGGACCGTCAAACCCGCCTGCTTGGCGTATTGCTTGAGTATCTGCCAGAAACCCTGCCTGGTTAACCGCTCTCCGCGGCGGTTCAAGAACAGCGCTTTTTCTTCTTTATTGCCGTGTGCCAGCTGAGGGCGTGCTTCTCTAACGTACTCCTCGACTATATCCGATGCTTGCCTGTGAATGGGGATAATACGTTCCTTATGCCCCTTGCCGAAACAGCGCACTTCCCCGTCCACGATATTCACATCTTCCATATCCAAAGACATCAACTCGCTGACCCGCATACCGGACGCATACAATAACTGCAGCATCGCTCTGTCTCTTTTTGCCTCAGGAGTAGCCAACTTTGCGGGTTGCTCCAGCAAAGCACGCACTTGATTGATGGAAATCGGCTTCGGCAATGACCTGCCGACATTCATGGATTCCATATTTTGGGTGGGGTCCTCTTTAAGCATCCCTTCGGCTACCATAAACTTAAAGAAAGCCCTCGCCGCCGCCAGTTTACGTGCCCGGGTCGTGGCGGCATAACGCTTCTCGCGCAGGTTAAGCAGATAACGCATCATCATCTGACGGGTAAAACCCGACCAAGAGGGGATATTCCCCGATTTAGAGGCTTCTTCCTCGACGAAACCGGCAAGTTGGTTGAGGTCGTTCTGATAAGCGAAATAAGTATTACTCGCCAGGCCTCTCTCGGATTTCAGGTAAGCCAGGAATTTATTTATATCTTCTCTAACCACCTTCCTCACCCCCATAATACTTATGTAATCTTCGCACCCGACTTTATTTTAACATAATTATAAAAATATGCAAAAGTGGGGGTCGCTTGCCCTGAGCGCAGTCGAAAGGGTTGTATAATACAACCCTTGAAATTATGATGGGCTTCAACCAAATGCAAGTAGTACCATAGCCGTACCTGTAGATCACTGGATAACGGTAAAAACTAAAAGGTCAGGCGTTGCCTCTCTTTCTAAACCCGCTTGTACTAAATGCCATTGCATTCAATACCGGTAAGGATACAAGAAGAACCCCGACCTCTCAGGATATCGATTGTCTTGGTTAGCAAAATGGAAAAACGTCTGATTCTAAAGAGCGAGACTAGCTACCGCCGCTCATTCTGCGATAGTGGACGTTCCATTTCATGCACAGGTCATTGATATACTCTTTTACCTCCGGCTTCGCACCCAGATAAAGTTCCGCCAGGAAGCCGTGAAGCAATTCACCACCGCTCATCCCGGGTGATGGCTCAGTTGGACCCGGTAGATTAATATAGACAATCTCGGTCATCTGTTTTTGGTATTCAATCGCCGAACCCATTAAATTACCTCCTTAATTAAGTCAGGCTTGGTTTATACAAAACAATCTATATTAATAATTATATTAGTAAAATTGACTGAAAACAAGAGGGTAAACACATATTTCGAAATTGTTTTACGCCATTATCGGATTTAATGCCAGTGCGAGCACATAACCGAGTGCAAAGCAGACCGGGAAAGTGATCAGCCATGTCAGCACAATCTGTTGCGTCGTCCCCCATCTCACAGCCGAGAGACGCCTCGTAGCACCGACGCCTAAAATCGTGGCATTAATCGAATGAGTGGTACTCAACGGAACTCCCATCGATGAAGCTATCAGGATCGCAATACTCGCGGAAGTCTCGGCGGCAAAGCCCTGCACGGGTTCGAGCTTCGTCAGTCCGAAACCCATCGTTTTGATAATCCGCCAGCCCCCGATACTCGTGCCCATAGCCATGATGACACCGCAGAGTAATACCACCCACCACGGCACGGAAAATGTCGGTAATATTCCCCCGATATAAAGGGCCATAGCTAAAATACCCATGAATTTTTGGCCGTCGTTACTGCCGTGGCTGAATGCCATAAAAGCTGCGGAAAGTATCTGCAATCGACCGAAAATCGCTCTGACACTCGTAGCACGCGCCCGACGGAAAATCCAGTAAACCGCCAGCATCACGAAATAACCGAGAATGAACCCGGCGATGGTGGAGATACCTAAACCGAGCAGCACTTTTCGCCAGCCGTCCCATAGCAAAACCGAAGTTCCGGCGGTTGCTAAGCCTGCGCCAGCCAGCCCCGCCACCATTTCATGCGTCTCGCTGGTCGGTATCCCGAACCGCCAGGCTACCCAGCTCCAGATGACAATGGTGAAAAGGGCCGCTGCAACGGTGTGTAGTCCGACTGCCTCCGGCTTGATAATCCCCGTACCGATGGTAGTGGCTACCGCCGTGCCTGTCACCAGAACACCAATGAGATTAAGCACGCCGGCCATCAATACGGCCCTGAGAGGAGATAAAACTCTGGTGGAAACTACGGTGGCAATCGCATTAGCGGCATCGGTAACTCCGTTGGTAAACTCAGCCGCCAGCGCCAGAACAAGCACGACGATAAGCGCTATTGTCATCTTTTCTAGTAACTATATCCTTCCGTTAAGAATACTTCAGAGCCACGCCCTCCAGGACATCCGCCACGTCTTCACATCTATCGGTAACGTTTTCCATATACTCGTAAATCTCGCGCCACTTTATTAAAATCGGCACTTCGGTCGAACTCGCGAACAACTCTGCCAGGGCGGAACGGAAAATCCTGTCGGCGACATTCTCCATACGGTTGATTTCAACACAGTGTTTTAACATCTGCCTCTGGTCGATGTGTTTTTTCAACTGGCCGACCGCTTTCTGCATTTCAAGGGTAATTTCAATAATCACATCAGCCAACTCTCTGGCACGCATAGTAGGTTGCTCCACGCGATAAAGCATCATAAAATCAGCCGCAGAGTGAATAAAATCTACAACATCGTCCAGTGAGTGCGCCAGTGCCGTAATATCTTCGCGGTCGAAAGGAGTTACGAAAGTGCGGTGCAATTCGGTGGCAATCTGGTGGGTGATATTATCGCCTTTATGTTCCAGATCAGCAATCACCGCCACCCTGTCTTCGACGTTGTCCCACGCGTACAGCAACTCTCTTAATTTTTGGGCTATGTCGACTGCATTCTGAGCGCTCTCTTCGAAAAGCTGAAAAAATTTACCTTCTTTCGGCAATAGGGAAAAATTCGGCATTTTACCCTCCTACACTCCGCTACAATTTTCGTGCTTCTTCGATAGTACAGCTTGCTCCTGCCGTAACAGTCTCAGACGTCAATTATCAGGAACCATAGCCCCCTGTTTTCTGTTTATCTTGTCGTTTACCTTACGGAAGTGGAAACCGTAAGCTGAAAGTATCAACGACAGAGGGAAAACCTTAGGACGTTTTACTAATACTTTAAGAATAAATCTCCAGAAGTACTTTCTACCTTTGTCAACCACACCCAGAGCCCATATTGAACGAAACAGCCCCACAACATGCGACCACTTTAGCTGATATCCCTTTATTTGGTAATGCGGATGGAACTCCTTGAGAAACGTGGCTATCCTCTCATAATACTGCTTGGGAGCATAGATAGTATTTAAAATATTTTTATACCCAGCAATGAGCGCTTCGGTTTTCATTTTCGGAACGAAATTCATACTGCAATCCGTATTATCACCGCTAAAACCCTCTACGATACGGTTCTCTTTCTTGAGACGCTCGTAGAGCCTGGTACCGCGCGGGGCATTGAGCAAGCCGACCATCGCGGTAACGATTCCGCTCTTCTGGATGAATTCGATTTGCTTGTGGAAAATAGATGAGGGGTCGTTATCGAACCCGACGATAAAACCACCCTGCACTTCCATTCCGAAGTTCTGAATCTTTTTTACCGCCGCTACAAGGTCGCGGTTCCTATTCTGAGTTTTATTGCACTCTACAAGACTATCTTCATTAGGTGTCTCGATACCGATAAAAACTCGGTCGAAGCCGGCTTTTACCATCAAGCGCATCAAATCATCATCGTCAGCCAGATTAATGGATGCCTCGGTAAAAAATGAAGGTGGTTGTCGTTTGGTTTTGCGCCATCTGACGAGTGCCGGTAAGACTTCTTCCTTTAGTTTTTTCTTGTTCCCGATAAAATTATCATCGACGAAGAAGACACTCCCCCGCCAACCACCGTCATAAAGAGCATCTAGTTCCAGCAGCACCTGTTCCGTATTCTTGGTGCGGGGCTTATGTCCGTTCAGAATGACGATATCACAGAACTCGCAATCGAAAGGACAACCCCGTGAATACTGGATATTCATTGCGGAGTACTTGTTCATTTTGATCAGTGACCACGTTGGAATCGGAGTCTTTGTGATATCCGGGCGTTCCTGCGAGGTATAAATATGGCGGGCACAACCTTTTTCAAGGTCAGCCAAGAAAAGTGGTAAGGTCACCTCTGCTTCATTGAGCACCAGGTAGTCGATTTCATCGAATTCTTCGGGTTCGGTAGTAAAAAGGGGCCCACCGGCAACTGTCTTCTTACCGAGTGCTTTACAACGGGCAATAATCTGATGAGTTGATTCCCTCTGGACAATCATTGCGCTGATTAAAACGTAGTCAGCCCATTTGATGTCCGCATCTTTCAAACGAGAACAACTCATATCCACCAACTTCTTTTCCCACTGTGAAGGAAGCATCGCCGCTATAGTCACCAATCCCAAAGGAGGAAGGGATGCCTTTTTTTGTATCATCTTGAGCGCATGCTTGAAGCTCCAGAAAGTATCGGGGTAAGCAGGATATATCAACAGAACTTTCAAATACATCTCCTAGGTTGGCTATATCGACAAATCAACGTAAAAATCAACATAGTCTCAAGTAATTTATCTTAAGTATAGTATCTTTTAGATGCAATGTCTATCGAATTAGTTTTGTAGGGTGGGTGAAACCCATCCCTTCTTTACATCCATATATGGTTCCTGTAATTTAGCATGCAAGATGCCTTGTGCCAACACAGTATTAGGTATCACGGGCAAATACAACCAGTACCGGTACAGGAACTAGCCCATCTATCAGTTTTATTTAATCCTAGATTTTAACCACTTAGTCCATTCCGAAATACCGTCGCCGGTAGTGCAGGAAACCTTAAAAATCTCCGCTCCGGCATTGATATTTTTGATTGTCTTGACGAAATTATCTACATTAAACTTGACGTAAGGTAAAAGGTCAGTCTTATTCAGTACCAGGACATTCATGATATTGAACATCAAAGGATACTTGTAAGGCTTGTCGTCGCCTTCCGGCACACTGGCAATAATAACCTTAATATGCTCTCCGAGATTGAATTCGGCAGGGCAAACCAGGTTACCTACATTCTCGATGAACAGCAGGTCGATATCCGCCAGCGGCAGACTATTCAGAGCGGTCTGGACCTGTATGGCTTCCAAATGGCATTCCCCGCCGGTATTGATTTGCACCACGGGCACGCCTTCTTTCGCCACCGTCTCCGCGTCGATGCTGGAGCTGATATCTCCTTCAATCACACCGATTTTTAATTTGCCTTTCAACGCCTTGATTGTCTGGAGGACGAAGCTTGTCTTGCCGGCACCCGGCGACGCCATCATATTGATACAGAACACCTTGTTTTTATCCAGCAGTTCGCGGTTTTTACGCGCGATTTGCTCGTTCGCTCCCAGAATATTTTCCAAAACCTTGATTTCCATCTATTCTACCTCGATACTTTCTACCAGTAACTCATTACCGGCGATGATTTCTACTCTGCTATTCCCACACTCGGGGCATACCCAGTCGAATTCCTTCAACTCGAAAGTCATTTTACAATTAAGACATCGCGCCTTCGCAGGAACTATTTCCATCCTGACCGAAGCGCCTTCGGCTATCGTCCCCCTGGACAAGAAATCCAGATAAAACTGGACGCTGTCCGCAATTACGCCCGTCATCCCGCCGATGACTAGATTAATTCCCGTCACCTTCTTTGCTTTTGCCTGCTCAGCTTGTTGCAGGACAATATCGAACATGCTCTGCGTAATCGCCAGCTCGTGCATCTAACAAATCCTCGGGAGAAGGTCGCCGGTGAGCATATCCACGACACGGGAAGACCCGAGCAAGGTTTTCATCACTACCCTTCCGGGATGGTCGGCCAATACTTCCCCGATGACAGCAGCATTTTTACCGTACGGGTGACGCTTCATCGCTTTCAAAATGTTTTCGGCATCTTCGCTTGCCGCAATCGCTACCAGCTTACCTTCGTTAGCCACATATAGCGGGTCGAAACCCAGCATTTCGCAGGCGCCGACTACTTCATCCCGTACCGGAATTTGCGCCTCTTCGATTCTGATTCCGACCCCTGATTGTTCCGCCAGTTCATTCAAAGTGGTTGCCAGCCCGCCCCGCGTCGGGTCTCGGAGACAATGGATATTCCGGCTGGCTTTCAGCATCTCTGCTACCAACCCCCCCAGAGGAGCGCAATCACTCTCCAACCCGGTAGAGAAAGTGATGCCTTCACGCTTGCTGAGCACCGCAATGCCATGGTCGCCGATTGTCCCGTTCAAAATGATTTTATCGCCCGGACGGGCATTATTACCTGAAATCTCCACGCCTTCAGGCACGACCCCGACACCGGCAGTATTGATAAAAATACGGTCGGCACTGCCCCGATTCACGACCTTGGTATCACCGGTGACAATCTTCACACCAGCTTCATCGGCCGCGGTTTTTATAGCCCCGACAATCCGTTTCAAATCGCTCAGCAGTAACCCCTCTTCGATAATGAAGGCAAGTGACAAGTAGCGAGGTTCCGCACCGGACATCGCTAAATCGTTTACCGTACCGCAGACCGCCAGCTTGCCGATATTACCGCCGGGGAAGAAAATCGGATTGACGACATAACTGTCGGTAGTGAATGCCAGTCTCCCTTTGATATCGAACACTGCGGAATCATCCATCTGTGCCAGCAGCGGATTGTCCAGTAAATCGACGAAGCTCTTCTTGATAAGGTCGTGTGACAGCTTACCGCCGGAGCCGTGAGCTAAAAGTATTTTATCGTTCAACGTTATCTCCATACAGATAATAGGCAGAACAGCTCCCTTCTGATGATACCATACACGGCCCGACCGGATTTACCGGCGTGCAGATCTTACGGAACAATTTGCAGTCAGCGGGAGTTTTCACACCCCTCAAAATTTCCCCACAGAGACAGCCTTTCGGCTCGATGGGAGACCTTGTTTTAATATCGAAAGCGACCTCGGCATCGTATTTTGCTAATTCCGGACGGAATTTAAGCCCGCTATCAGGGACTTCCCCCATCCCCCGCCATTTTGCCGGAGACGGTTCGAAAACCTGCTCCATAATTTTCTGCGCCTGTAGATTTCCTTCCGGCGTCACACCGCGTTTGTAGGCGATTTCTACTCTCGCTTCGCGCTTTTCGACCTGATTAACTAGCATCTCGACGCACTGCAGAATATCCAGCGGTTCGAAGCCAGAAACAACACACGGGATGCCGTAATCGCGGGCGATGAATTCCCATGCATTGGCGCCCGTGATGGTGGAGACATGACCGGGACAAATCAACCCGTTGAGCTTGACCTCGCCTGCATCCAGAATCGCCTTGATGACCGGGGGGCACACCTTATGTAAAGATAAAACCTTGTAGTTCTTAATTCTTTGCTCGATTGCTTGCAGCACCGAGGCGGCAATTGTAGGAGCAGTCGTCTCGAAACCAACACCGATGAAAACGACCTCTTTATCTGGATTTTCGGAGGCAATCTTCAGAGCGTCCAGCGTGGAATAAACAGCTCGTACATCGGCACCTTCGGCACGTGCCTTTTGAAGGCTGGAACGGCTCCCGGGCACTCTCATCATATCGCCAAAGGTAGTAATAACCACACCGGGGATGTGGGCAAGCGCAATCG
>JAFGHZ010000069.1 GCA_016929875.1 Dehalococcoidales bacterium | reverse complement strand
GGGATGATAGTACTTGAAGATTTACTCAGAGAGCTCGGACAGAGGCAGGTCACCAGTGTCCTTGTCGAGGGCGGAGCTACCCTTCTTGGCTCGTTTTTCGACCGTAAGCTGGTCGATAAAGTGATTGTTTTTGTCGCTCCGATTATCATCGGCGGTGAGAAAGCCAGGACCGCCGTCGGTGGCAAAGGTGTTGACAAAGTGGTAGACTCATTAAAACTGGAGCGTATCAGAATCAAACGGCTCGGTAACGATACGATGATTACAGGTTATATCGGGGAGAAGTAATTGTTTACGGGGATTGTGGAAGAAATAGGCAAAGTAAGCCGGGTACAACCGGGCGAATTGACGGTGAATGTCGGTACAGTCCTGCAGGGCACCGGGCTCGGGAGCAGTATCGCCGTCAACGGTGTCTGTCTGACCGTCACGATCTTCAACTCTAATTCTTTTACTGTCGGAGTACAGCCGGAGACTTTGAGGCGGACCAATCTCGGGGCTTTGAAAATCGGCGATGCAGTCAATCTAGAGCGTCCGATGACGATGGGGGGGCGATTGGGCGGTCACCTGGTGCAGGGCCATATCGACGATACCGGGAAAGTAATTTCCATCAAGAAGGACGGGGAAGCACTGCTGATGCGCTTTGAAGTGCCCCACGAGTTAATGCGCTATATTGTAGTCAAGGGGTTTATTGCGGTCGACGGTCTCAGCCTGACAGTCGTTGAAAGAGGGGATGATTCCTTCTCGGTCGCGCTTATCGATTATACCCAACGACATACTACCATGGGGAAGCGTAAAGTCGGCGACACCGTCAACCTGGAGGTCGATATCATTGCTAAGTATGTGGAATCACTGGCCGGTGCTCGGTCGGGCGGAGTAACGCTCGATTTTCTGAAGGAGCAAGGTTTTATCAGTTGATTTCCATCTGTATTTCTGAGTATCCGGAGTAGATGTATGCCGTTATCTGAAATTCGGGAAGTTATTAAGGATATCAAAGCCGGCAAGTTCGTGATTCTCGTGGACGACGAGAACCGGGAGAACGAGGGCGACCTGATTATGGCGGCGGAGAAAGTCACGCCGGAAGCTATCAATTTTATGACGAAACATGCCCGGGGACTGATATGTATGCCGATTGTCGGGCAGAGACTTGACGAGATGGGAATCCCGATGATGGTCGGTGAAAATACCGCACGTCACGGCACGGCTTTTACCGTTTCCATCGATGCGAAAATCAAGGGCGCTACTACCGGTATTTCTGCATACGACAGGGCCGTGACCGTACAGGCGATGGTCGATTCCAATACCAAACCGAAGGACATGGGGAGACCGGGGCATATCTTTCCGCTGCGCGCCAGGGAAGGTGGGGTCCTGGCGAGGGCAGGGCATACCGAGGCGACCGTCGATCTTGTCAGGATGGCAGGGCTGTATCCGGCAGGAGTTCTCTGCGAAATTATGAATGAAGACGGCACGATGTCGCGCTTACCGCAGCTCGAAGTTTTGGCCAGGAAATTCGGCCTCAAAATTGCCAGTATTGCCGACCTGATTGCTTACAGGCGGCACCATGAAAAACTGGTACACAGGGTTGCCGAGACGGTCCTGCCGACCAGATACGGTGAATTCAAGTTAATTGCCTATAAGAGCGATATCGACCCTGACGAACATGTGGCGCTGGTGATGGGGGATTTGAGTAACGAGGAGACGGTGCTGGTCCGCGTCCACAGTGAATGTCTGACAGGGGACGTTTTTCACAGTTTGAGATGCGACTGCGGCGAGCAACTGGATATGGCGATGGAGATGATTGCCGGGGAAGGAAAAGGGGTAATTCTCTATATGCGGCAGGAGGGGCGAGGTATAGGTTTACATAACAAGATAAAAGCTTACGCGTTGCAGGACAAGGGAATGGATACCGTCGAGGCTAATAAGAAGCTGGGTTTTGCCGCCGACCTGCGTGATTACGGTATCGGAGCACAGATTCTGGCAGACCTGGGGTTGCACAAAATACGTTTCCTGACGAACAATCCCAAGAAAATCGTCGGTCTGGAAAGTTACGGTCTGGAAGTAGCCGAGCAGGTGCCGATTATTTGCAAGCCGAACAGGTATAATATTAATTATCTGAAAACAAAAGAAGAAAAGATGGGACACCGCTTGGGTATTACCGTAAAAAATGGTAGGCGTAAAAAGAATAGGCTATAATGTCTGAAGACATGAGGAGGGCAAAGTGGGCAAAGTTTATGAAGGGGTTCTACAGGGTAAAGGGTTAAAATTCGGGCTGGTTGTCTCGCGTTTCAATGAATTTATCACTGCCAAATTGCTGACGGGAGCACAGGATGCGCTAAAGCGTCACGGCGTAATTGAAGCGGATATCGATATTGCCTGGGTGCCCGGCTCGTTCGAAATTCCGATAGCAGCGAAGAAAATGGCTGAAACCAAGAAATACGATGCTGTCATTTGCCTCGGGGCAGTCATTCGCGGCGCCACCCCGCACTTCGAATACATTGCCGCTGAAGTCTCCAAGGGAATTGCCAAGATAGGGTTCGAGACCGGACTGCCGGTTACTTACGGAATTATTACGGCCGATTCTCTGGAACAGGCTATCGAACGTGCAGGTACCAAGTCAGGCAACCGCGGGGCCGATGCCGCTACGAATGCCATCGAGATGGCCAATCTTCTCAAAGGTATTCGCTAGGCTACGCAGTTACTTTGTAGACGACGTCGGTTTTTCTCACGCGGTCGGTGACCTTGATGCCTACGGATTTGCCTGCGGCGGCTTCGGTGACATTGACGTTGTCGATTTGCATCGACTCGACCACCAGGGTGAGGTCTGTTGTGTGTCCCTTGATGCGGATGGTGTCTCCGACTTTCAAGGGTGCGGTCAGTTCGACACCAGCAACCACCGGTCGGGCAAAGAAATCATTGACTGTACCAATAAGTACTTCCGCCATCTGAGTGCCTCCTTTGCCTTTTGTCTGGATTGGTATAAGTAGTATATGCCAAGTTCATGACCAAATCAAGAGATATATTTCATATTGTCATGATGGTTCCAGCACAGTTTAAACTGAAAACGGTACAGTTCCCATATCCGGATTACGCACGTTATTCAAAGGATGTTTTGCGTGTAATCGGATTATAGTTAGCGGGTCGGTTTCTGAGTGCCGATGAGCGCAATCTCAACATTCTTGCCGCAATGAGGGCAGGTTACATTGATTGTCATCGGGCGGCTCATCACACGTTCGGCCACTGCCGTGACCATCGAGTCGATGTTATCCAGCCTGCGGTCCATCACGTCCAATCTGGCTTCCAGTTGTTGAACGCCGACTTCACCGTCGCTGTCTTTTTCGGCACGGTCATCTGCGGGCTTTTCCTGTCTTCTTCTCAAAACCAAGGAATAATCCCCCGGGAGTAGTAGTATTGCAATCATTATATTAGAGTCGGGGCATACTGTCAAAGCCTGTGTTTTTCTTGACTGAAACAGAGCCATCTGGTAGCATTGATAGTGCACTACTCGAGGGCGGTTAGCTCAGTTGGTTAGAGCACTGCGTTGACATCGCAGAGGCCAGAAGTTCGAGCCTTCTACCGCCCAGTTAACATTCCGTGAACACGGTATGGTACTTTTGCTCTACAAATGTTATATTAATTGGGCAAAGTCTAGGTTTTAGGACCTTAATCATGATTCCTTGCTGTTTTCAGTGGCTTTTCCATTTCCATTACCATTTCCATTTAGCTCAACGATGTCTTCAGAGTGAGCCGGCATAAACCACTTTTGAGCGATAAAAGTTGGAATCACAGCACTGGCAATCACAACCCCAACAAGTAAGGAATACTGTACCTGGTCAATAATTCCCGCGGTTAGCCCGAAAACGCTGGCAATAGTACCAAAAGTAAGGCCAGTGCTCATCAGCAGAGTGGTATACATTGCTCCGTGCGGAATGTATTTTTTCGCAAGAAAGAAAACTCCAACGAACTTACTGGCTATTTTTATCCCGAACAGAATTGCGAATAAGCCAATTGCGGTGGCAATCAAAGGAAATGAAACCCGTAAACCCCCGACGATAAAAAATACCGGCGTAACGATGGCATAAGCTACAGTTCTCAGCCTATTTCTGACAGAACGTGTTTCTGCTGTTTCTCTAAAGTGGGGAGACATCAGCAAACCAAGCACAAATGCAGGGAGTACTGCATGACCTGAACCCAGGTCAGCAAAGTACATGAACGCCAGTAGTAAGAGGAATAAGTACTTGATCTCCGGCTCAATAACCTTATTCTTATACTTGGGGTTGCCAAAAACCAGATGAGAGAATTTGGTGGCCAGAAAGATTACTATAATCGAAACAATGACGAATACCAGAGTATACCAAGTGGGCTTAATAAAAATAATACTGAGAGCCAAGGCAGTGCCCATGTCAGTGATAAATGTGGAAGACATTAGCAGTTTGCCAATCGAGGTTTTTGCCAAACCGGTCTCAACCAGTACTGAATAAACGACGGCAAGCGATGTAGTAGAGAGGGCGGTCCCTGCCAGTAAAGACGCTTTGATACTCCAATGTGCAACAAAATAGGTATAGGCAGCAACCGCGACGAAAGGAACTAAGAAAGAAAAGAAGCCGATAAGAAAGCTCTCCTTGAACTTCTCCCGCATCAAGTTTGTATCGATTTCGGTGCCGGCGAGGAAGGTAAGAGTAATACCACCGAAGCTGGCCAGGTAGACCATCCAGTCTTGGATGTGAAGTCCCAATGAACCGCCAACGGCGCCGAGTAATATTTCGATGATGGCAACAGATATACCTAACCGTAGTGAAATAAGGCTGGATACAAGGACAATAATCCCCATAACTAGAGGGATGATGCTATCGCTCATACTGAACATTTTACCTCCCATTGCTACTCGAGGCTCCCACAACGGCAGGCAACAAAAAGCTTCTACCGACGGGGATGCCAGTAGAAGCTATCAGCCTAGTACAAGCGGTTCAGGTACTTGGTGAACCCTGGGCGAGCTTCATCGCCACTACAGGATATTTTAGCAAAACCAGTCGATTTGGTAAAGCAGCATTACAGGCACATTTTTGATATAATAACGGCGGCAATGTCTGAAAAACCCAATCCGGTAATTCTGCG
>JAFGHZ010000068.1 GCA_016929875.1 Dehalococcoidales bacterium | reverse complement strand
GTGGCGGCAGGTGTCAAACCAGCGATTAAAGACTTAATGTATCTTCTTCCTCACTATTTAATATCTCTATCCCATATTCGCAGACAACCTATTTATGTTACTTTTTTACCGGTGCTTGAAGAAAGGTGTATAATTGCCAGAAAAGTAAAGACCATTCTCTATTGAGTATGCTATGAACACAAGGAATGTTGCTTGCGAAAACGCGGTCATCCAAGTAGATAATGTGTACAAGAGTTTCGGCAAGGTCGAAGCACTATCCGGGATAGATATTCAGGTTGAATCCGGTATTGTTTTCGCCCTCCTGGGACCGAATGGATCGGGTAAAACAACTCTTATCCGCATTCTTACAACACTGCTTCGTCCAGATTCGGGAACTGCGACAGTTGGCGGCTTTGACGCGGAACGTGAACCAGACAGACTAAGACCCATCATCGGACTTGCCGGTCAATATCCGGCAGTAGATGAAAACCTCACGGGAAAAGAAAATCTCGAAATGGTCGGGCGGTTATACCATCTTGGTAGAAAGCAATCCATACTACGGGCAACCGAGTTGCTGGAACAATTCGAGCTTTCGGACGCTGCGAGAAGGAGAGCCAAGACTTATTCCGGCGGGATGCGAAGGCGACTAGACCTAGCGGCAGCTCTGGTGGCAAATCCGTCAATACTCTTTCTAGATGAACCAACCACGGGGCTCGACCCGAGAAGTCGAATCAGTCTATGGGAAGTCATTAAATCCCAGGCCAAACAATGTAATTCAGTCTTTCTAACAACACAATACCTTGAAGAAGCCGACCGACTGGCCGACAGAATCGCTATCATGGAAAAGGGCAAGATAATCCGCGAGGGTACTCCGCAAGAACTGAAGGACTGTTGCGGGGGTGAAACTCAGATAAAAATACGACTCACTGATCGAGACCAAACCTCACACGCTTCAGAACTCCTCAGCGAAATCGCTCAAGGTAAGTTGAACCAGAATAGCGATATGGGAGTAATCAGTTTTCCTACAGCGGCCGGCACGTCGATGTTAGCTGATATCGTGCGAAAATTTGATGCAAACGGGATAC
The DNA here is from genome assembly GCA_016929875.1 of Dehalococcoidales bacterium. Lineage (GTDB taxonomy): Bacteria > Chloroflexota > Dehalococcoidia > Dehalococcoidales > Fen-1064 > Fen-1064. The sequence continues at coordinate 4,265 of JAFGHZ010000068.1, read as the reverse complement.
AACTAGCCGAACTAGGACTAACACAACCAACACTTGATGATGTATTTCTTGCTATCACCGGACATACCACAGAAGAAGAAGCAGGAAATGACAAAAAAGAAGTGGCAGGCAATAAGCAGTGAGACACAAAGTATTCGAAGCTCTGTCCGATATCTGGGTGATGACACAACGTGATGTCAGAAGATATTTAAGGCTGCCACAGCTGCTACTAACTAATATAATCCTGAATGTCGTATTACTAATCCTTTTCAATTATGTTTTTGGCGGAGCTATTCAAACCGGTGGTGTTGCCTATATTCAATACTTCTTACCCGGATTCCTGGCGCAATCGGTAGTATTCGGCTCTACGCAGACAAGCGTAGGTATTTCAGAAGATCTTTCCAAAGGCCTGATCGACCGTTTCCGTTCACTACCCATGACGCGCATCGCCTTTCTGAGCGGTCGTGTTGTTTCAGATGCGTTACGATATCTAATCCTGATAATTATCATGATTGGAGTAGGATATGCAGCCGGATTCCGCTTTGAGTCGGGTTTTGGCCCGGCGATTGCGGGAGTCTGGCTTATTGTCTTATTTGGCATTGCGTTAACCTGGGTCGGGGTATTCATAGGTATTTCAGTAAAGGATGTTGAAACTGCTCAAGTAGCAGGATTCGTCTGGGTATTTCCTTTGGTATTCGCGAGTTCGCTTTATGTACCGATTGAGACGATGCCTTCATGGCTGCAAGTTTTTGCAGAAATCAATCCGGTTACGCCGATGGTAGATACTATACGCGGCTTATCATGGGGAACTGATATCTCTTCTTCATTATGGAAGATACTTGCCTGGGATGCAGGAATCATTCTAATTACACTACCTCTCGCTTTGCGCAAATACCGACTTCTTACACAATAATCTAAACTTCTGATAAAAAAGGTGGGCGGGTATCGAGCCAGCGAACGAGAGCAAGTTTTGCCGGGCGGACGATGGCTGATATAATCTACATATAGAGAGTTTAATCACAGGAGGAACACGATGGCCAACCTGAAATATGCCGACCGCATGATTACAGACGTCGGTTACGAGGCGACGCACATAATGAAGGTGGATGAAAACCGCCTCAAGGACTTCTTCTCGGTGGACTGCACCTGGTTCTGGAGCAGCAATCCCAACCAGATAGTCGACGGCACGCGCACCAGCGAAGGAAACCAGGTAATCGGGCTGGTGGGGGCGAACCGGGAAGACCCGTTCAGCCTGGCGGGGGAAATGACGGTATGGGTCGACGGTGAGAAGAATGTCCTGGACAAGAGCAGCCTGATATTCGTGCCCGCCGGGGTACCCTTCGGCCCGATACAAATCAACCACATGGAACACCCTATCTGCTACACCAGCATCTCCGTACGCCCCGACCCGTCAGCAAAGGAGAGGGACCCGTCGCTGCCCCGCTACACCATCATCTCCGAGACCAAGGAGAAAGCGATAACACCGCCGCCAAATGCCACATCGAAAGGGGCACGGATACTGCACATCGAAGACGACATGGCCAAAGACGCATTCTATGTCGACTTCGTCTGGCTGTACGAAGGCTACGGGGGAGCGCCGATGGGGGTCCACGACCACGAATGGGAAGAACTCATCGCAATGACGGGATGCGACCCGGAGCACCCTTACGATGTCGGCGGCAAATTCAGCATCGACCTCGAAGGCGAGACATACCCGATCGAAAAAAGCACGCTGGTCTGTATTCCCGCGCACACGATGCACTGCCCGTGGAAATTCATCGATATACAGAAACCCACACTGGCCTTTACCGCCAGTCCCTCCGGGCTGTACTACAGTTCAGAAAAGGACGAGTGGTAAACGGCAGAAGAGTTAAGAAACGGCGGCGGGTGGGATTGAACTACCGGAAATCCGATAACCTGATTTCATTCCTATGCCAGTAGTTCTTTATCATAACAAACAAATCCCATTCTCCTTCGGCAAGATTGTAAGGAGCGGTACCGAGCGTATAGTTCATTTTATTCTGGATTTCATTATATTCCGGCGATACCGGCTGCCAGGACCATATAGCATAATTCACCGCGTATTCCTCAAATAATGCCATCTCATCATCCAGAAACTGCCGGGCACCGGGCTCCCAGCGGACGACACCATACTCGGTTACCGCCACGGGGACATGATGCCGGTCTTTGAATTGTTTAATTGTGCCAAGCAGATTACGCAACCATGCCTCATTAAAATCTTCGACCTCTCCGTCACCATTAGTATCAAATTTACCGGGATACTCATTCGGTAAAATCCCAAAATCATCGGCAACCTGGTGCGTATACTGTTCCTGGGGAGCATACTGATGTACAGTATAGATCGTACGATTGTCTTCCGTCGGTTTCACATACGGCAGCCATGCGACATCACTCCAACCCAGGCCACCGATGAGTAGCGGCGTATCGCTATCGACTTCCCGTACAGCCAGGGAAATGCGGGGATACAACTGATTCCAGTCATAGAGTGTATCACTATATTCGGGGTAGAAATCACCAGGTTCCCACGCGTCCAGCCATACGCCGTTCGAATTCGGTTCTACCATGAGTTCGTAACCGATGACAGCCGGATGATAACGATAACGCGATGCCGTATAACGCCACATTTCGACCCATTTATCCTGGGCTTCCCGGTCTTTCCAGACCTCGTCATTCATGTGGTCTTTAATGAACTCCTCTTCTTCCCCCAGGCCGAAAAAGGTGAATTCACTCCTGCCCGGACCGGTACGAAACGCGATGACGACAAACATATCCGCTTTTTCCGCCATGGCGATGTATCTGTCGAGGTTGTCCTGTACTTCAGTGTTCAAGTCATAAGGCGGCAGGTCATCGAAGAGGCCAGTGTGCGATAGAACTACGAAGTTGGCGCCTGACGCTGACAAAAGATTGAAGTCATCCTGTGTATAGGCCGGCCCGAGCGGGCCGTTACCCCATACTTCAGCGTCGTCCCAATCATCAAGATAAAGTATCCGTTGGTAGACATTGGCACCGCGAAGCTGCGTCTGGTCTGTCCAGAGAGAGAATTTGTCATAGCCCGGAGTTGGTGAAGATTCAGATGCGATCGTTAATGTGGTGGGTGTCTGCTCCGTACAACCCGAGGCAATCAACAAAACCAGCGCCAGTACAATAAAATACAGCCTCTGCATAATCTTCTCCATAGCATACACCTTTTATGGAGCAGAAAACGACTGGGCTAAAAAAATTGACAGAGGGACGCACGTTGTTGAGGTCAGCGGCGGGGATCGAAGCGGCAACTAAAGGAACAACAAAACAGATACAAGTAAGGGTTCCGCTAAAGCCTGGTTGGTAAAATTTACGCCGCTATGGTTCGACAAGCTCACCACGAGCGGCTAATAACTCCGCTCATCCTTATATCTAGGCCTGTCGAAGGTTGTGTATTTACCCAAACCAAGATTGAGTAAAAGGCAATACTAGCAATATAACTGCCTGTTCCTTTATAATTTTATGCTGGCAAGCATAATCTCTTTGAAGGGCAAGCCGTGACATCAGAAAAGGAAAAATTGATAGCCGGGCTACCTTACTATCCGTCGGATCCCGAACTCCGAGCCGATTACTCAAGAACCCGCAGTCTACTCCGGCGGCTAAATGTTACCGAATACCAGGATTCTGAGGCATATCGTGTAATTTTATCGCAGTTGTTAACCAACTGTGAAGACGATATATTCATCGAGCCATCGTTCTATTGCGACTACGGATATAATATTTACGCAGGGGAAAATGTCTACTTCAATTTCAACTGCGTTTTCCTGGACGTTTGTCCGGTAAAAATCGGGGCAAACACAATGTTCGGCCCAGGCGTGCACATCTACGCGGCGACACATCCTTCCGACGCATCCAAACGGCGCGAAGGGCGGGAATCCGATAAGCCGGTCTCAATCGGAGATGACTGCTGGATAGGCGGTCATGCTACAATTTTACCCGGGGTAACTATCGGAAGTCGCTGCATCGTCGGAGCCGGCGCAGTAATCTCCAGGGATGTTCCGATGACGCCATGGTTGCGGGCAATCCCGGCACCATCAAACAGAAAAGAAGCGGCGACGACGCCAGGGACTAAATCAGTGTCCGAAAGCCTGCCCCTTTTCCAAGGCTGGCTACGGAAATACAGGTGAGAAGAAGATGAAAAGCAGGGAAGAACTCATCGAAGAAGAAAAAAGGCTGAAAGGGGAAATCGAAAAGAGACACGGCAAAACCGTCGAGGAGCTTTACCGGGAGAGAGAAAAAAGGAT
>JAFGHZ010000067.1 GCA_016929875.1 Dehalococcoidales bacterium | reverse complement strand
TACCAATGTAGAAGACCTTTTAAATCAAGGCTATGGAGCCGTTTATATGGCAACCGGCGCCGGTACCGGAACGAAGATGGGCATTCCCGGTGAAGGAAGCAAAGGGGTCATGGATGCCATCAGCTTCCTGAAACGTGCCAACGGCGGCGAGAAGGTGGAATTAGGACAGAAGGTAGTAGTCGTGGGCGGCGGCAACTCCGCGATGGATGCCGCACGCGTGTCTCTCCGCCTCGGCGCTAAAGAAGTAACCGTCGTTTACCGCCGTTCCCGCGCCGAAATGCCCGCCGCCGCAGAAGAAGTCGAAGAACTCGAGCATGAAGGTATTAAATTAGCCATCCTGACGAATCCGACCAGAGTCATCACCGAAAACGAAAAGGCGACCGGCGTCGAATGTATCAAGATGGAACTCGGCGAACCAGATTCCAGCGGTAGACGTCGCCCTGTACCCGTCGCAGGCTCCGAATTCATAATGAACGCCGACACGGTAATCATGGCAATCGGCCAGACCGTAGATAAAACGAGATTACCGGACAGGCTGGAATATACCAGACTCGGCACGATAAAAGTCGACCCGATAACATTGCAGACAAGTATCGACGGGGTTTTCGCGGGCGGCGATTCCGTCTCAGGCCCCGCCGATGTCATCAGCGTCGTCGCGACCGGTAAAGAAGCCGCCATTTCCATCGACCGCTATTTTGCGGGCGTCGATATGAAGGCAGGCAGAGAAGAACCGAGGACACGTGTTCAAGACGTCTATAAAGAGAATGCCGTGAAAAAGGCCCGCGCCGCGATGCCGGTATTAGAGCCGAAAGAACGAAAAGGCTTCACCGAAGTAGAACTCGGCTTCGATGAAAAATCCGCCATAGAAGAGGCAAAACGGTGTCTCAACTGCGGCGTCTGCTCGGAATGCCTCGCCTGTGTGGATGTCTGCGAACGCAAGGCAATCCATCACGAGATGAAGGACGAGGATGTCGAATTGAATGTGGGGGCGATTATCGTTACCACGGGTTACGATTTGTTCGACCCCACTCCGATGACACAGTACGGCTACGGGAAATTCCCCAACGTCTATACCAGCCTGGAAGTCGAACGCATGATAAGTTCGACCGGCTATACGGAGGGGCATGTACAACTTAAAGATGGTTCTACCCCGACGAGCGCCGCCATCGTGCACTGTATCGGCAGCCGCGATAAAAATTACCACGAATACTGCTCGCGCGTTTGTTGTATGTACGGGCTGAAACACGCCCACCAAATTAGAGAGAAAACCGGCGCCACTGTTTACCAGTGTTACATCGACATGCGCTGTTTCGGCAAGAGCTATGAAGAATTTTATAAGCGTATCTCCGGCGAAGGCGTAAACTTCATCAGAGGCAAAGTCGCACAGGTGACCGACATCGCCCGGACCGACGAGGAAAAAGGCAAACTCGTGGTCGTCTGCGAAGATACCCTGCTGGGCACTATGGTGAGATTACCCGTAGATATGGTCATTTTGAACGTGGCAATAGAGCCGCGCAAGGACTCCGGAGAAGTCGCCAGGGTATTCGGGATTGAAACCGACGAGAACGGTTTCTTCCAGGAAAAGCATTATAAACTGGATACGATAGGCACGATAGCCGACGGCATTTTCATAGCCGGATGTAATCAGGGACCTAAAGATATCCCGGATACGGTCGCACAGGCGATCGGTGCCGCCGCTAAAGCCATCGCGCTGATTTCACGCGTTGAAAAAAAGAGGGAGACAATAACGGCTGGAACGAGCACGGCTGAATAGTGTAGGGACAACATGAATAAAAAAATCGGAGTTTATGTGTGTCACTGCGGGTCGAACATCGCAGGTTACCTCGATGTTGCGAAGGCGACCGAATATGCCGCCTCTTTGCCCCGTGTCGCGGTGGCACGGCATTATCAATTCATGTGCTCCGACCCCGGCCAGGACATGATAAAAAACGATATTAAAGAGCTGGGACTGGACGGCGTGCTGGTATGTTCCTGCTCCCCCACTTTACATCTGAAAACCTTCCGCGCCGCCTGTGTCGACGCCGGCTTGAACCCCCACCTCTGTGAGATGGCAACCATCCGCGAGCTGAGCAGCTGGGTGCACAGCCACGACCACGTAGCGGCCACCGAAAAAGCGATGGCGCTCATCGCCGCCGGTGTGAGGCGTGTGGTCTATCGCAACCCCCTAGAAACGAAATTCTCTCCCGTCAATCCGAGTACCCTCATTGTCGGCGGAGGAATTGCCGGGATACAAGCGGCACTGGAAATCGCCAGCACCGGTGAAAAGGTCTATCTGGTCGAGAAAGAACCCAGTATCGGCGGACGAATGGCAAGACTTGGTAAAACGTTTCCCAACCTCGAATCTGCCGGGGATCTGCTTGCTCCCAGAATGAAAATGGTACAGGAAAATCCGAACATCGAGTTATTAACTTACAGCGATATTACCGAAGTCAGCGGTTATATCGGAAATTTCAAAGCGACAATCAACAAGAAGGCACGCAGTGTCGATGAAACCAGATGCGATGGCTGCGGCAAGTGCTGGGAGCAATGCCCGGTGGAAGTCCCCAGCGAACTCGATAACGGTATGAAAAAACGGAAGGCGATTTACATCCCCTTCAATAACGCGACGCCTAAAATACCCGTCATTGACCGGCAGAACTGTCAACATTTCCTCGACGGCAGTTGTAATAAATGTGAAGAGGTTTGCCCCAAAAAAGCGATAGACTTTAACCAGAAAAACAAAACCATCGAGGCGGAAATCGGTTCCTGCATTATATCCACCGGCTACGAGACGTTCGACCCATCCTGTATTACCCAATTGGGGTACGGAAAACTCGATAATGTATTCACTTCTCCTGAATTCGAGCGGATGTTGAACCCCGAAGGGCCCACCGGCGGCAAAATCTTGATGAAAAACGGAGCGCCGCCGAAAAGCGTGGCGATTGCCCACTGTGTCGGGAGCCGTGACGAGAATTACTACCAGCATTGTTCGCGGGTTTGCTGTATGTACAGCCTGAAATATGCCCGCCTGATTAAACAGCAGCTCGGCGCCGATACTAATGTGTACCAGATGTACATCGATATGCGCTGTTTCGGCAAAGGGCACGAGGAATTTTATAAAAAAGCTTCGGAAGACGGCGTAAGCTTCATCCGGGGCAAAATCGGACAGGTCACTACCGAAGCCCTGACCGAGGAGGAAAAAGGCAAGCTGGTAGTCGTCTGCGAAGACAGCCTGCTGGGCTCGATGATAAGAGTGCCGGTGGATATGGTTATATTAAGCGTTGCGATAAAACCGCGCGACGATGCGGAAGACCTTTCACGGATTTTCTTACTGGCCCGCAGCGGGGACGGTTTCTTTATGGAACGACATCCCAAACTCGACCCCGTCGGTACGATGTTGGACGGCATTTTCGCCGTCGGGTGCTGCCAGGGGCCCAAAGATATCGCCGACACTATTTCACAGGCTGACGGCGGTGCCGCCCGGGCGCTGGAACTAATCAGCAAGGGCAGGGTAGAAATGGAGTCCGCGACCGCCTTTGTCGATGAAGAAGTCTGCACCGGCTGCGGTGCCTGCGTCCCAATATGTGCTTATAGTGCAATTGAAGTTAATCCGAAAACCAAGATTGCACATGTTAATGAAGCTGTTTGCAAAGGCTGCGGCGCCTGTGCGGCGACCTGCCCTTCCAAAGCCATGCAACTGAAGAATTTTACCCATAAACAACTGATAGATGTCATCGACGAAGCGACTAACGATTTTGCCGGTTTAGCTAAATAGGAGTTCCATGCAAGAGAAAATCGGAGCTGTTTTAGTGATTGGCGGCGGGGTTGGAGGCATCAGAACTGCCTTCGACCTTGCCGAATCGGGCTTCAAGGTCTATCTTATCGACCGCAGTCCCGGCATCGGTGGAACATTGTACCAACTCGAAACATGGTTCCCTGACAACCAGTGTGAATTATGTAAACTACTACCCGTATTCGACCGCGACGACTGCTCTCAGTTCTGTCTCCGCCGCGACCTGTCGCACCCGAACATCGAGCTTATCCCCAACTCCAGTATCGCCAGACTCACCGGCGAACCGGGAAATTTCAAAGCGACTTTGAACATCAAATCCCGCCGGGTAATCGAAGAAAAATGTACCGCCTGCGGACTCTGCGCCGGGGTCTGCCCGGTCGAAGTCGACGATGAATTCAACCGCAGTTTACAGAAACGCAAAGCAATTTACGTCCGTAACCCCCAGGCGGTGCCGAACGTATATACCATCGATTATGAAAACTGCACGAAATGCGGCAAGTGCGCGGTCGTCTGCCCGACGAAGGCAATCGACCTCGATATGCCCGATACGAAAAGAGAATTAGCCGTCGGCGCGGTGGTAGTTTCCAGCGGTTCGAGCGAGTGCGATGTCACCGGTATGGGACAATACGGCTACGGCCGTTACACCAATGTCGTCACCAATATCCAGCTGGAACGATTACTGGCAAACGCTGGCCCGACCGGAGGCAAACTTCTCCGGCCTTCCGATAAAAAAGCCCCGAGGAAAATCGCCTTCTTACAGTGTGTAGGTAGCAGGGACTCGGAACGGGGCTACTGCAGTGAAGTCTGCTGTATGTATGCTCTCAAGGAAAGCATCCTGCTCAAAAAGCAGTACCCGGACACGGAAGTTACCATCTTTTATATGGACATCCGCGCCTTCGGCAAAGATTACTACCGTTACCAGCTCCAGGCACAGGATGCCGGAGTGAAATTTGCCAGGTGCCGCGTCTCGCGCATCAGAGAAAACCCGAAATCAAAAAGCCTGTTCCTGCTGGCACGTGCCGAAGACGGCAAGTCAATCAGCAGCGAATACGAGATGGTAGTGCTGTCAGCCGCACAATGCCCCTCACCTCAGGTCGCAGAACTCGGGAAAGTACTGGACATCCGCACCAACCAGTGGGGCTTCGTAGAAACGCCCGAATTCTATCCTGTCCGTACTTCTCACAGCGGCATTTTCGTCAGCGGGTCAGCATCGGGACCTTCGGACATTTGCGAAACCGTACTCAAGTCGAGCGCCGCCGCCTGCGAAGCCGCCGCTATCATTTCAACGGCACGGCACAAGGCAGAAAACAAAAAATCAGGGCAAGAGCGTAAAGCCGACCAAGACGAAGAAGCTAAAATCGCCATCTTCGTCTGTCGTTGCGGTGAAGAAATCGGCGGTGTCATAGACTTTGAAAAGACATTGACATCCGCTAGGAAATTACCGAACGTGGTAGCAGTCGAGGATGGGGGTTTCCTCTGCCTGAAAGAAAGCCTTGAGAAAATCAAGGAGTCTGTCACAAAAGCAGGCGCCAACCGCGTCGTCATAGCGGCTTGCGCTCCTTATCATTATTATCGTCTCTTTAACGACACGCTGAACGAAGTCGGTATTGATGCCTCGATGTGGCAATTGGTCAACTTCAGAGAACAGCTTGCCTGGGTGCATAAGGATAAACAGGAGTTAGCAACCGCCAAAGCCCGGAGCATACTGGCAATGGCAGTCGACCGTCTTAAAGTACAGGAGCACCTCACGACACCGGTAGCGGCAATTACCCCGAAGTGCCTGGTCATCGGCGGCGGTATCTCCGGACTGACCTCCGCCCTATTCCTCGCGGAGCAGGGCTTCGAAGCCGATATTGTGGAGAAATCCGACGAAATCGGCGGGCACAGCCGCCAGGTTTATTTCGACAACCCGCAGGCATTCGTGCAGGGCATCATCGAAAAAGTTAAGAACAATAAGAAAGTAAAAATCAATTTTAACAGTGAGGTGGGCGGCGTCAGCGGAAACGTCGGTAATTACAAGGCGCAGATAAAATCCGCCGACGGCAAAATCACCGAGACGACGTACGGCACAATTATCATTGCTACCGGCGCCAAAGATTACCAGCCCACCGAGTACCTCTACGGTAAGGATAGGAGAGTCATCACCCAGCGCGAACTCCAAAAGCGACTGGCGGAAGGGAAATTAGAAAAAGCTTCGACAATCGTGATGATTCAATGCGTCGGCTCACGGAACAGCACGCACCCTTACTGCAGCCGTATATGCTGTACCGAAGCAATCACCAACGCCCTCAAGATTAAAGAACAAAGCCCGGACACACAGGTGTTCATCTTGAACCGGGACATTATGACATACGGCTTCAAGGAGCAATATTACACCAGGGCCAGAGAGGCAGGCGTCCTCTTCCAGCGCTACGAAG
>JAFGHZ010000066.1 GCA_016929875.1 Dehalococcoidales bacterium | reverse complement strand
TACTTCTACTATCAAACCGCAAGCACCGACGGCAACACTGGCACAGCTCAGATTGAAGATCAAGTCACGGCGTCCCGCGGCGTGGCTTGGGTCGACAATCACCGGCAAGTAAGACTCCTTTTTCAGTACCGGCACCGCTGCCAGGTCAAGCGTGTACCTAGTATAACTTTTACCCTTACCTAATGGCAAGATACCGCGTTCACAGAGGATAATGTCCTTGTTATCTTCGGCTACCATATATTCGGCAAAAGACAGAAATTCTTCGATGCCGGCACCGAAATGACGTTTGTAAAGGATAGGTTTGCCTGTTCGGGCGACTTTGACAAGCAGGTCCTGGTCGTACATGTTTCTGGCGCCAATCTGGATGATGTCGACATATTTAGCGACCAGGTCCACCTGCGATTCGCCCCTGACTTCAGTAACAACCGGTAATTCGAATTTGTCGCCTGCCTCACGGAACCATTCCAGCGCTTCGATTGCCCCATTTTCTCCGGCAGACCCCAATCCTTGGAAAGAGTGAACGGAAGAGCGTGGCTTGAAAATGCCGCCTCTCAGCATTTGAGCGCCGGCTTTCTTGACGCCTTCGGCAATTTGGAAGAGTTGCTTTTTACTTTCCACGGCGCAGGGGCCGGCGATGAAGACCAGCTTATCACCGCCGATTTCGATATCACCGACCTTTATAATTCTCTGCTCGCTTTCGCCTGCGAGCCTGGCATATTCACGACTGATTAGTTTATAAGACGTTTCGACCATCCTTGCCTCCTTTACTCCCGGTAATATGGCAAAGTGGTCAAACGGTATTTTGCGCTCATCACCGATAAGTCCGATGATGGTGCGAAAATCTCCTCTGGAGACATCGGCACGGAGTCCGCAGGTTTCTATCTCCTTGATGACTGCGGCAATCTGCTCTTTTGTGGCATCGCTCTTCATTATTATCATTGTTTCTCTCCTGTTTTGAAGTTTGCGGCATATAAAAAGAAGAACCCTCTGCTTGAGAGGGTTCCGTCATTTCTATATTGCTAACTTCTATTTTATTCTTTTTTACAAAAACGCCCCTCAAGCACTCTTCGTGCCCCAAAACGCGAAATAGTAGTAATATTTCTGAGAGACATTTAACATCATTATTGAATTTATCACAGGTGAATTGCTTTGTCAAATGTGTTGCTCTCAAGGTACTACTTGCATTCGGTTGAAATTTATCATAGTGCCATAGAATCGTATTGCATAACCCTTTCGACTGCGCTCAGGGCAAGCGACCCACCCCTTTATCCCCGCCCTGATAGGGCGGGGAATAGATACGAGAGGGAGGGCATTCGCCCTCCCTCTTCTGGAGCTTCTACCTAATCCCATCGGATTTAGTAATTCCCAAACAAGAGACAACCAGAACCGAGCAGAACCGCTCTCAGGGTGATTGCACTCACAGTCCATGATTGGTATAATTGTAAAGTTAGCTTCTCGTTCCTCAACGCGGCGGGAGGTTTTTTTCTTGCGGGATAATATGGACGATATAGATAAAGACGAAAAACTGGAGATGATGCGCCACTCGACGGCGCATGTGATGGCGGAAGCCGTGCAATCGATGTTCCCCGATGCTAAATTCGGCATCGGGCCTACAATCGAAGATGGGTTCTATTATGATTTCGGTTTGCCTCGTTCTTTGACACCGGAAGATTTGCCTGGCATCGAAGCAAAGATGAAGGAAATAGTGAAAGCCAACTTGCCTTTCATTAAAGAAATGGTTACCAAGGATGAGGCAAGGAAATTATTTGCCAAACAGCCTTACAAACTGGAATTGATTGAGGAATTGAGGGAAGAGCAGGTAACGATATATAAGCAGGGTAATTTCACCGATATGTGTCGTGGTCCGCACGTAAAATACACGGGGAGTATCAAGGCATTCAAATTGATGTCGATTGCCGGCGCTTACTGGCGCGGCAGTGAGAAAAATACGATGCTCCAGCGAATCTACGGTATAGCTTTTAGCACGCAGAAAGAACTGGATGAATACCTGGCTAAAATTGAAGAGGCAAAAAGGCGCGACCACCGCAAGCTGGGTAAGGATTTAGACCTGTTTCTTATCCCTGAAGAAATCGGAGGCGGACTGGTCGTTTATACTCCGAAAGGCGGACGTATCCGCACCACTATTGAAGATTTCTGGAGGAAAGAGCATTTTGCTAACGGATACGAGATTCTCTATACTCCGCATATCGGGCTGAGTAAGCTATGGGAGACTAGCGGCCACCTGGGTTTTTATAGGGAAAACATGTATTCGCCGATGTCGATTGATGAACAGGATTATTACATCAAACCGATGAACTGCCCTTTCCATATACTTGCTTATAAGTCCCGAATACGCTCCTATCGCGAATTGCCACTGCGCTGGGCAGAACTGGGAACTGTGTACCGCTATGAAATGAGCGGAGTTCTTTCCGGCTTATTAAGAGTACGCGGCTTTACGCAGGACGACGCTCATATCTTTTGCACTCCGGAGCAGATGAGTTCCGAGCTTTCCGAGGTATTACGCTTTTCCCTTCATATGTTAGATACATTTGGTTTCCCTAAGTACAAGGTATATCTTTCTACCCGGCCGCACGACGCTGTCGGCGAACCGCAAAGGTGGGAAGACGCTCAAACCGAGTTACGCCGTGTCATCGATGAAAGTAAACTTGATTATAAGGTCGATGAAGGCGGCGGCGCTTTCTATGGGCCCAAGATAGATATTAAAATCGAAGACGCACTCGGTCGCGAATGGCAGACGACCACCATCCAGTTTGATTTTAACCTGCCGGAGCGTTTCGATATGACCTATATGGGGGCGGACGGCAAAGAGCATCGACCTTATATGATACACCGTGCTTTATTCGGTGCCTGGGAAAGATTTTTCGGCTTACTTATCGAGCAATGTGCCGGTGCTTTCCCAGTGTGGTATGCGCCCGTGCAGGCGACGATTATCCCGATATCCGACCAGCATCTCAATTATGCCCGTAAAGTGGAGGCTGAATTAAAAGCTGCCGGTATCAGGGTGGAAGTGAACGATAGTAATGAGAGAATGAACCAGAAAGTTCGGGAAGCGCAGCTTCAGAAGATCCCATATATGCTGGTAGTCGGAGAGAAAGAGTCGGCGAACAATACCGTTGCCGTACGACTGCGCAGCGGGGAGCAATTACCCGTAATGTCGCTGGAGGAATTCAAGGCGAAAATAAAACAGATGATTGATAATAGGGTCAATGAATTGAAGCCATAACTTGATTATTACGTACAGGATGTATTATATTGAGTTCTGGTAATGTACATGAAGTTTAAAAGGGGGAGTTACAGCATATAGTCAGGCCGTTACGTATCAACAATCAGATAAGGGTTGCCGAAGTTCGTGTCGTCGGTGAAAAAGGCGAACAACTGGGGGTTATGCCCTTACTCAATGCTCTGGAGACTGCCAGGAAAGCAGGACTCGACCTGGTCGAGGTAGCGCCTACTGCCGTGCCGCCGGTTTGTCGGGTGACAGATTACGGTAAATATCGCTACGAACAGACTAAAAAGGAAAAGATTGCCAGGAAGAGCCAAAAGCCCTCAGAACTGAGGGAAATCCGTCTGAGACCTAAAATTGGCGAGCATGACATCGAGTTCAAGGTCAGGTCAATCAGAAAATTCCTGCTGGATGGCGATAAAGTTAGAGTAACAGTGATGTTTCGAGGGCGTGAAATCAGTCATGCCGATTTAGGTTGGAAGTTATTACAAAGAGTGATACAGACATTAGGAGAGGTGGCGGTGCTGGAAAAGCAAGCGGTGATGGAAGGGCGGAGGATGTTTATTATTCTAGCGCCGGGAGCCACCCAGAAATCAAAACCAAAGGAAATGCAGGATGCCAAAACTAAAGACTCATAAAGGTGCTAAAGCACGCTTCCATGTGACCGGAAGCGGTAAAATTTTGCGGATGAAGGGCGGCGCGAGCCATCTACGACGGAACAAGCCGGCGCGGGTCAAACGCGAGTATGACGATAAACAGTCCATCAGCCCGGTAGACAGGCAGAAGCTCAGCAGATTGATGCCCTATGCGGGCAAATAGGAGAAAAATACCAGGAATAAATTCTGAATCCGATGTATCGGGATTTCAGGTTTCTATAGAGGAGGGGTATTGTGCCACGTGTTAAGAGAGGGGTAACTACACATCAAAAACACAAGAGTTTATTAGCACTGACCAAGGGGCATAGAGCTACGAGGCATGCCCTTGTCAAGCGTGCTAAAGAATCGATGCTTAAGTCTTTAAGTTATGCTTATGCGCATCGCCGTGAGCGTAAGGGTGACATGCGGCGTCTCTGGATTACCCGTGTTAATGCCGCCAGCCGTTTACAGGGCATGACCTACGGTCAGTTGATGGAAGGCTTGAAAAAGTCGGGTGTGGCTATTAATCGCAAGGTATTAGCCGATATGGCGGTGAAACAACCGGAAGCATTTGCCGAATTGGTAACTATTGCCAAAAAACAATCCTAAAGACTCCACCTCATATTTCACAATATAATCATGTTACAGCGTCTTGAAGAACTGAAGCAGACTGCTCTCCGTGAATTGGGAGCCGTAAAAGACCTCTCCAATTTAGAATCTTGGCGTGTCCGTTATCTTGGTAGAAAGAGCGAATTGACAGGGATGCTTCGTGGTCTGGCGGAGTTGCCGATTGAGGAGCGTAAATCTGCCGGCGCCCTCGCGAACCGTATCAAGAACGAGCTATCGGAGCAACTCGAGCAAAAAGAGGCAGGGCTGAAGGGCGAATCCCGGAACCAGGCGCTGCTTGGCGATGAGGCTTTAGCGGCGCGGGGTGATATTACTCTACCCGGTCGTTTCTTTCCCGCCGGTCGTTTACATCCCATTACTGCTACACTCCGGGAAATCAGCGATATTTTTATTTCTCTGGGTTTTCAGATTGCCGAAGGGCCCGATGTCGAACTCGAGTATTATAATTTTACCGCCCTGAATATGCCTGCCGAGCATCCGGCTAGAGACAGAATGTCGACTTTCTGGATGGATTATGAAAACGAACGGGGCGAACATCCGATGTTGCTTCGTACACACACGACGTCTGCTACCGCGCGGACTTTGAAAAATTATAAACCGCCGATTCGGGCAATTGAGTTCGGCAAGGTCTATCGCTATGAAGCGACGGATGCCACTCATCTTACGATGTTACATATGATTGATGGCATTGCGGTTGATAAAGGCATCACGATGGCAGACCTTAAGGGAACACTTTATGAATTTGCGCGGCGCTTCTTCGGCGGAAACAGGGGAGTGCGTTTCCGCTGTGATTTCTTCCCCTTCGTCGAGCCGGGCGTAGAATTAGCGATAGAATGCGCAGTTTGCCACGGGAGCGGTTGTCGGATGTGCGGCAACAGCGGCTGGATTGAAGTTGCCGGCGCGGGCATGACACATCCTAAAGTACTCGAGTATGCAGGAATCGACACTAAAGAATATACCAGTTTTGCCTTCGGTTTCGGTGTCGACCGTCTGCCTTTACTGCGTTACGGTATTGAGGACATCAGATTATTCTTCGGTAACGATTTAAGATTTTTGAAGCAGTTCTAAGATGAAAATTTCTCTCAACTGGATAAAACAATACGTCGATACCGACCTGCCAGCGAAAGAAATCGCCAGACGGCTGACAATGGCAGGTCTGGAAGTTGAAGCGATGCAGGTCATCGGCGGTGAGTGGGGAGATATTGTTGTCGGCCAGATACTGGCGGTAAATAAGCATCCCAATGCTGATCGTCTGACCCTGCTTGATATCGATACCGGTAAGAGCAAAGAATCTGTCGTTTGCGGTGCGCCGAATGTTGCGGTGAATGCCAAAGTCGCTTATGCACCGATCGGAACAACGCTGATAGACGGACATATCGGTGAAAAAACGGTGCTCAAACCCGCTAAAATACGGGGGGTCGTTTCCAGTGGCATGGCTTGCTCCGAGAAAGAGCTGGGTCTTTCGGATAACCACGAAGGCATTCTTATTTTGCCTGCGGATGCTCCTATCGGCCAGCCTCTCGCTGAGTATCTCGGCGATGTTATTTTTACAATCGAGATAACTCCGAACCGGCCGGATTGTCTTTGCGTTACCGGCATTGCCCGGGAAGTCGCTCTGCTTACAGGCTCCGAGTTTAAATTGCCCGAAGTCGAGTATGAAGAAACCGGCGTACCGATTGAAAAACAGGTCACGGTTGATATCCAGGACGCCGATTTATGTCCGCGTTACTGCGCCAGCCTTATTACCGGTGTTAAAATCGGGGAATCGCCCGATTGGATGAAAAAACGTTTACTTTCCTACGGAATGAGACCTATCAATAATATTGTGGACGTGACCAATTTTGTCATGCTGGAGTACGGACAACCGCTCCACTCTTTCGATTATGAAAAAATCAAGGGCAAAGGTATTATCGTACGCCGTGCGAAGAGCGGTGAAAAAATCACCAGTCTCGATGGCCTGGAGCGCACATTGTCCCGTAATATGTTGGTCATTGCCGATAAAGAACGTGCCGTGGCAGTGGCGGGTATTATGGGTGGGGCTAACAGCGAGGTCGCGGGAAATACTACCTCCATTCTTCTGGAAGCCGCCAGTTTCAAAGCTTCCAGCGTCCGTGTTACAGGCAAAGATCTGGGTATGCCGAGCGAAGCATGCGTCCGTTTTGAGCGCGGTATCAGCCCCGACCTGGCGTTACCGGCATTGAAACGCGCTACACAACTAATCGCCGAGCTGGGGCAGGGACAGGCGGCTAAAGGTGTTATCGAT
>JAFGHZ010000065.1 GCA_016929875.1 Dehalococcoidales bacterium | reverse complement strand
CTCGTGGAGCGGGATACGGGATTCGAACCCGTGACAACCTGCTTGGAAAGCAGGCGTTCTACCCCTGAACTAATCCCGCCAAAGTAACTCAATTCTATCTAAAGTCTATCTAAAGCACATAGTTTTGTCAAAGATACCAAGCATCACACCTATTATCATAATAAAAAACGGTATGATTTAAAACCCGCCGGGCACCCACCTCGCCAAATTCCTTTTAATAGCTCTCCGTACCCAGAATTCATCAAAACCACGCCTTAAATATCAGCATTTGCAAGAAACAGAGAGATTGAGAGAGATAAGCGGACCATCGAATACAAACGAACCGCATAATAAACAGGCATAACTTGCATATATCCAGCACGCAAGTTATTTACAGCCATGCGCAAGATAAATCAGCATTACTTGCTATAACTTGCTATAAATTTACTTGCATACCGATTACTTGCTTGCTATAATCAAATTAGCAAGTAAAAATTCAGGAGAACAGCGATGAAGCAAGTAATTATAATCCACGGCAAGGCAAAAAATGTGTTCCGCTACACTTCCCTGCTATCCAGACGACAGGGCAACAAAAAAATAAAGGATTTAAAGCTGCATGTCCAATCGTTACCGTAAAGTATGTAAGTATATAGCTTAATTACTTGACACTAACCTGATGGTTTGCTAGTATAAAACCAAATTTAGCAATCAACAAGGAACGAAAATTATGGCAAGAAAAGCCACCGTCGACCGTAATATAGTATTACAATCACTGAAGGAAGGAAAGACTTCCCAGAGTATTGCCTCTCAATTCGGGGTCAGCCGCCAGGCAATCGACCTATACCGTAAGGAATTTGTCCGCACCGGCCTCTTATCAGAAGCCAAACGTACTGGTGCTGAAAAAGCAGAGCAAGAGGTACCAGCGGAGAAACATTCAATCGCTGCACCACAAAATCTCTCGCTCGACCAGATGATAGAACTACTTATTAAAGCGTTTTCCGCTTTAAAACGCTTACCGGAATTGGAATCAGAGGCAGCTAAATATCGCTGTGATTATGAAAAACTATTACAGCAGATAGAGCAACTCGAGCAAGCCGAAAAAAAACGTAAGGAGCAGGAAAATCGCTGGGCAATATTACAGCATCACGATACTACTACAGGCAAACCCGATTCATAACCCACATATCCGGACACTATTATTTCTTCCAACGCTCTTTGGGAATAATCAAAGTTAAAATAGTACCTTCTCCGACCTTCGAAGAAATACTCAGTTTACCGCCCAGCAGCTCGGCCCTCTCCTGTATACCGGCCAACCCTATCTTGCCTGCCTGCACGAAGCCCATACTTTCGCTGATTTCGAACCCTTTACCGTCATCCTTGATTTCGACAACAGTACTATCACTTTCAAACTTGATAGATACCTGTACCGATTTTGCCCCCGAATGCCGCCCCACATTCCTCAAAGTTTCCTGAATGATACGGTAGATGAGCATCTCCTCTGAAGATGTGAAATGTTTTTCCTGCCCGCTCACATACAATTCCGCCGTAATATCGCTTTGCGTGGTCAATTGTGATACCAATTCCCTTACCGCCGGTATCAACCCGAGATAATCAAGGGTCGGAGGCCTCAGGTCATGAGTGAAACGGCGGATTCTCGCCAGAATGTCATCGATTTCACCGCGGATACCCTCCAGCGGACGAATCATCCTCCCATTCTTCGGCTGATGAGAAACGAGTTCATCAATCTCACGGGATAAGATGATGAGAGCCTGAATAGAATCATCGTGCAACTCCCGCGCGATACGTTTGCGCTCTTCTTCATATGCCTGTGTGATTTGCTGTGCATAGAGACGCAAATTTTCCGCTAATTTTTTCTCACGGGTAACGTCGCGTGCGATATGTTGAAAAACAGGGGGCGTCCCCTCTTCCTGAATCAACGAGGTCGTAAGCATAATGGTAGCTTCGGAACCATCCTTACGAATCACTTTCTGCTCGTATGGTTGTTCCACTTTGACACCCGACAGCATCTTGCGACGCACTTCCCTCGCCAATTCCAAACCCTTAGAGTCGAGACTCTGGAAAATGTAAGAGCCTATTACCTCATCAAGAGGATAGCCTGTATAATCGGCGGTCGCCTGATTGGCGTCTAGTACCTTGCCGTCGAAATCCTGCACCCAGATGGAATCGTGGGCTTTTTCGAACAACTCCTTGAACCTTCTTCCTGCCCGCTCTTTCTCCTCGCTAAGGGACGCTCTCTCCACAGCCACACCAAGTTCCGAACCGATTAATGACAGAAGTTGCTCTTCTTCAGTAGTAAAACGCTTGGGCGAATATGACAGGACACAAAGCATACCGACCACTTTCTCCCGCGCCGTCAGAGGCACGATGAATTGAGAAACTATCCCTTCTTTTTCCACCGCCGGCAGTAATCTCGGACGATTTGCGGAATCCTCGCCCAATGGTTGCCCTGTATCTACAATCCGACCGTTAAAATCCTCTCCGCCTTTAACGTATTTGACATCATCGGCGAATTCTTCGGAGACACCACTGTACTGCCGCAATTCGAGTTGATTTTTCACATTGTTCAGCAAATAGATTAAAACTCCGTCGATTTCAACGGACTCCTTCACTTTGGCAACGGCAGTAGCCAGAATATCATCGAGACTGCTGAATTGATTGATTGCCGCAGTAACCGAACGGAGGAGAGAAATCCGTTTCTCGCTTTCTCTGACCGTCTTTATGTGTTCCCGGACTTCGTGCTGTATCGCCTCAAGTTTAAGCAACACCTGTTCCCGCTTCCCGACTTCACGTCTGTGAGTCGCAAGCCATAAATTAAATCCGATACCCAGTATTATTACCAGACATATTTCGAAAACGGCGTCGGCACTGAAATTAGAAGGCAAAAAGATATAGGGCAACATTGCCGCCGCAGATAAAACCACATAAACCAAACCCGTGATCAGACCGGAAGCCAAACCGCCTAGAATTATGACTACCAGGAAAACGATACGCTCGATACTATGGCTCTCTAATCCAAGCAAGGAATCAGGAGCAAAGGCAGCGGCAGGTAAATATCGGCTGTAGTAAAGAAAAACCCCTGCAAAAAAAATAGCTATGACAGCCCAGAAATAGGGTTTACGTAATTCCGCCGCCAGGTGTTCCATCTCTGTAATTACCCTCTCCACTCAGGTTAAGCCACCCCTTCTTCAGGCAATAGACAATTGCTTCGGTACGAGAATAGACCCCGAGCTTATCGAAGATATTACGCCAGTGAGTCTGGACGGTCCGAGAACCGATAGACAATAAAACGGCAATCTGTTTGTTACTGAGCCCTTCTGCTCCTTTTTGCAAGACCTGGAGCTCTCGTTCGCTGAGCACATCAGGTTTCTCTCTCAACGACTTGGCAGAAGGCACATGCAATCGAGCAAAAATAGATTTCGCCACGGCAGGATGCAGGACGGACTCTCCCTCATAGGCACTACGAATGGCATTGGTTAACTCTTTACCCCTGACATTCTTCAGAAGATACCCCGCAGCTCCGGCATCTATCACGGCAGTGACAAATTCCGGATTGTCATAGGCAGTAAGTACCAGAATCCGTGAATGAGGCGCAACCTCTTTTATCTGTTTGGTAGCCTCGATACCATTCATACCGGGCATGGCGATATCCATCAAAACGATGTCGGGGCCAAGCTCTTTTACCTGACGGACGGTGTCCTCACCATCGCCGGCTTCGCCGACCACCTCCATATCCGCTTCACGACGTATCAGTTCCCCCAAACCCTCTCTCACGACGGCGTGGTCTTCTGCCAGAAAAACTGTAATCTTTTCCATGATTACGCCAATTATATCATAACTATAAATCGATTGTAATTATACTCACTTCTACTCATTATCAGCTACGCCAGTTAGCGCTACCAGTTGTCAATTTTACTGAATATAATGTTTATCGGGAACATGGAAAAAGCAATGAGCAGAAAACCTCAAATCCTGGTAATAGATTCCGAGCCGGACTTCCTGCGGGAAGTTCGTGAAGTGTCGGGCAACAACTTCGAACTTATTTTTGCCTATAACGCTGATGAAGCACTCGAAACGGCAAAAAAAAACAAACCCGATGTTATCATATTGGGATATCTGAAGCCGCAGGGCACCTCTTTCGAACTCCATCTGAAATTACGCAAGAATAGAGTTACCACAGACATCCCGATTCTTGTGGTGGATGTCTGCCTTGAAGAACATTCACGAAAAGGCTGGACACGCGAACAGGGTAAACGTATGAAAGCAAACGATTACATCTCAAAACCGGTTGCGCCCCACGAACTGGGAGAGATTATTAAACGACTTATCGCCAAGAACTCCAGCGAAAACATGGACATCTCCACATACATGGAAAGAGTCCTGCAACAAATAAAAACGATAGAAAACTCCCTGTCAAAGTAATTATCTCCAAATCAGCACAAAAACCGGAAATGGCTCGATGGCTGTTTGCTTCCTTCTAACTCCCCTTGAGATTTGCTATACTGTGAGGTATAAAATCAACAAGGGGCAGAACAAAATGTCCGGCGACGTTCGAAAAACAAATACCTTCAAAGAGGCCGTCCTTAATCCCGACGTTTTCTGTGTTACCTGGGAACAGACACCGGGAAAAGGCGCTCTGGAAGCACAACAGAACGAGGCCCTCGAGAACGCTCGCAAAGCCGCCGGTAGCAATAAAATCCACGCCATCAGCGTTACCGACAATCCCAGCGGGATTCCCTCTATGTCGTCGGAAATGCTCTGCGCCGAAATCAAAAGGCTGGGAGTAGAACCGTTAGCCCATTTTGCACTGCGCGATAAGAATAGAAACGAGTGCGAAAGCCTGCTTTACGGACTTGCCGCCGCCAGTGTGAGCAACCTGCTGGTCCTAACAGGTGATTATCCTTCCAATACCGGATTCAAAGGCACCGCCAGGCCCGTGTTCGACCTTGATTCGGTGAACGGCTTGCAGCTGGTCGAAACGATGAACGGCGGTATGGAATACGAAACAGCAGGGAAAAAGTCCGTCCTGAAACCCACCGATTTCTTTGCCGGCGCCGCTATCTCCCCTTTCAAGCAAACCGAGCCGGAGCTGATGGGGCAATATTACAAACTGAAGAAAAAAATCGAAGCCGGCGCGAAGTTCATCATCACACAGGTCGGCTACGACGCCCGGAAACTGCACGAGTTAATACAATGGCTGAAACTTAACGGCTACAAAACGCCCGCCTTAGCCAATATCTACCTTTTACCTTACGGCGCCGCCAGAGTAATGAATGCTAATCGCGTTCCTGGATGTGTCGTGACCGATAAACTCCTGGCAAAACTCGACGAGGAAAGGACCGTCCCGGATAAGGGTAAGCAAGCCCGACTTGACCGTGCCGCCAGGATGTATGCGATTGCCAGAGGTCTGGGTTACAAAGGGGTACATGTCGGCGGGAACAGCACTACTTACGAAATGATTGAATATATCATCGGCAAGGGTGAAGAACTATCTCCGAAATGGCAGGAACTGACTGCCGAATTCGATTTTCCGCAGAAAAACGGCTTCTATCTATACCAGAAAGATGAAAAAACAGGCTTGAATTCGGAGAAACTTGCCGCAAGAAATGCTAAGGCTTCCAACCCTCCGATTTATAACTTCTCCCGACTGGCACACGCCACCCTCTTCAATCCGAACAGCATCGTTTTCAAAGCGCTAAAACCTCTGGCAAAGCGTATCGACGCCGGGCCGAAAATGAAGTCCGTCTTCGGGACCATCGAACATTTCAAAAAGGTCGTGCTGTTCGACTGCCAGAATTGCGGCGACTGCGCACTTTTCGATGTCGCTTTCCTCTGCCCGATGTCGCAATGTCCCAAAAACCAGCGGAACGGCCCCTGCGGCGGAAGTTATGAGGGTTGGTGTGAAGTTTATCCCAATAAAAAATGCGTCTGGGTCGAAGCCTACCGGCGCTTGAAGAAGTATAAGAAGGAAGACTCGATTGGCGAGTATATCGTGCCGCCCTGCGACTGGGAACTCAACCATACATCTTCATGGCTGAATTTCTATCTCGGCAGAGACCATACCTCCAAGCGACTTGGCATCAAACCACCTGAAAAGAAGGCTGGCAGAGAACTTCCTAAGACAAACTAATTGGAGCCAACAAACCAGTATGAATGACCCCAATATCAAGAGATTCGGCTATGTCGACTATCTAAAAATTGGCGTCTTGGGCTTTGCCCTTACCGCCCTGTGGAGCAGTCTGCATAGCATCATCTTGCCTCTCAGGCTTCTTGATTACGTCGCGGAATCACAAAAAAATACCTACCTCGGCCTGCTTACTTTCGCCGGGCTTATTCTGGCGATGATTACCCAGCCCATCGCCGGTTCCATGAGCGACCGTTCCAGTCTCAGTTGGGGACGCCGCCGACCGTTCGTTCTACTCGGTGCTCTCCTGGCAGTAGTACTTCTCCCCGGAATAGGATTGGCCGACAGCTATGCCGTTGTTTTTATCGTCTACTGTGCCCTTCAGATTAGCTGTAATATCGCTCAAGCCCCTTACCAGGCACTGATTCCCGACCTCATACCCCCGAACAGGAGAGGACTGGCCTCCGGCGTGAAAAGCGCGGTGGAAATACTGGGCGGAGTCGCTCTGGTACGCCTGACCGCCTATTTTATGGGCCACTACTTCGAGGGCGGAGGAGAAAGCTGGCTCTGGCTGGCACTGGGAGTATTGGTTGCCGTTCTCCTCACCGCCGCGGCTATCACCGTCCTGACGGTCAAAGAACAACCCGGCAACAGTGCCTCAGGATTGCCCTTCGTGAACCCCTACAAAAGTTTCAAAATCGATGTCAGGGAAAATCATAATTTCATCTGGTTTCTGGTCTCCCGCGCGCTTATCGGCGTCCCGGGCGTGGTACTGCAAATCTTCGCTTCATATTACCTTATGGACGTTATCGGCATCGATAATCCGGCATCAGCCGCCGGTAATCTTCTGGTAGTCATCGGCGTTTGCTTGCTCCTGACGGTTTACCCTGCCGGGCGGTTATCGGATAAAGTCGGACGCAAACCGATTGTAATTGCTTCCGGACTTCTCGGCGCTGTGGGTATTGTCTGTCTGTTTTTCTCACAGACTTATTTACACGTCATGCTGTCGGGCGCGGTTCTCGGAATATCCAACGGGGCTATGCTCAGCAGTACCTGGGCAATGGCAACGGACTTAGCGGTAAAAGGAGAGGAAGCAAGGTATCTCGGGCTGACCAACCTGGCAATGTGCGGCGGCTCTGCCATGGCACGACTGGTAGGTCCTGTAATCGATTTCTTCAACAGATTCAGCGCGGGATTGGGTTATCAGGTTATGCTTCTCATCTGCTTCATCAGCTTCGTTGTCGGCGCCCTGCTGATAATAAAGATTAAGCCGCAAGGTTTCTCAACACTAAAAGAACAAAACAAATCGGGGTGAGAGTGTAAGACTGTCATTAAAAATCAAAGCCCGATCTCTTTCCTAAGTCCTTGGGACAAGTTTCACAATTTCCTGCAAAGTCTTTATAGTGTGCTTCTGACCATAATCCCGCTTCTCGCTGCTTCTGTTTATAAGCACCGAGATTAAACCCGCTCGATTGGCACCAAGGACATCCTCTTCGGAATCGCCGACATATATTGTCTCCTCGGGTAACGCCCCTGTCCTTTTGATTGCCAGTCTGAATATGGCAGGGTCAGGTTTTTTAACATCATAGTCACCGGATACGATGACTGCGGAAAAGAAATCGCCCATGCCGCTGTTCCGAACATGATCGTGCACATGCTTGGGGTGGTCGTAATTCGATATCAATGCTGTAATCATGCCTCGTTTAGCTAAAGAGTCCAGAAGTGGTATAGTGTCAGTATCATAATAAGCATGACTATCCCACACTCTCAGAAGTGCTTCTGCGGCATCCTCTATCTCTTTACGGGTCATTGTAACACCAAGATCGGAACCGGCAATTTGTATGCGCTTTTCGAATATTGTCATGCCATCGCTCGGTTTTGAGGGATTCTCTCTCCACATTCGCTGATTATAGTATTCCAGAACATCATCTCTCGTGGCATCCAGACCGTATTTGCAGAAACAATTGTGGAGTTCTGTTATCCATTCATCCAATTCAACTGCCGCATCGTCAAGCAAACAGAGCGTTCCGTAGAAATCAAAAAAGACAGCTTTAATAGTCACTTTTTGCCTGTATCTCCGGTATCATAGAAATATAAAGCACTATCGTACTCTGTCAACCCGGTTCTGTCAATACAAGCTAATTTAATAAAACAAATCGGGGTGAGTGGATTCGAACCACCGACCTCAGCGTCCCAAACGCTGCGCGCTAAACCAACTGCGCTACACCCCGTCTTTTGAAGTATAATTGAGGCAAGTGTTACAGTCAAGATAACTGCAATAAATTAGAGGAAGGGTGAATACCCTTCCTCTTCTGGAACTCCCACGCTAAAATAATGGTATTAATAGCTATTTCCGGCAATCCATACAAGTATCGAAAAACTCCTTAGGTTGTCCGGATTTCCCTGCCATATACCCGATTTGCTTCTCAGGCAACCAGTACCGCCCGCAAACCTTGCACTTTGCCAGCTTGAATTCCTGCTTCTGATAGGGCCAGGTAATTGTCCGCGTATCACCCACTTCCGTCATCGTGATAGCATTCGTCGGACAAACATAAGCGCAGGAGCCGCAGGCAATACAGTCATCAATATTGACAGTGAACGGCACGGCACCCGGCTCGGTGCTTCGATTAATCTTGCTGATGGCATTGACGCCGACTACTTCCTGGCAGACACGGGTACATAACCCGCAGAGGACACAATTGTGATGTTCTTCCGCAGGTAGAGGCGTACCATTCACTCCCAGTTTTTCAGCCAGTGTCTTCAGAGCAGGCGATTCGGGGGCACGCGCCAGTAATTTCTGCATCGCTGTTTTGCGCTCGCTGACGACCTTCTCCGAATTGGTCGAGACAACCAGTCCTTCCTCAACTGCCGTAAGACAGGACGGCACTACCCTGTTTCGTCCTTCTTTATTCGTAGTTTCCACCAGACAAAGACGGCAGGTCCCGGCTGGCGACACCGATTCGTGAGCACAAAGGGTCGGAATATAAATATTATGGGACTTAGCGACATCCAGGATTTTCGCATTGTCCTCGGCTTCGAATTCGCGGCCATCAATGGTTATTTTCACCATCGGTTACATCCTCACTTTACTATTACAAATAACTAACTGCACGCACACTTCTGCTTGAGTTTTTCATACTCGCTGACGACTCTCTCCTGAATCTGCTTTATCGTCCCTTCGGATAAATGGCGGAACCTGCCCTGCAGTTTCAAATAATCCTGAAGTGGTCTCAGCGGCGATGGGTCAATATTGAGCTTATATTTACCGTTTTCAACTTCGTAAAGAGGAAAAACGCCTGTCTGGACTGCCAGCCTGCCCAGTCTCACCGATAAATCGGTCGCGGAACGCCAACCTGTGGGGCAGACAGAAAGAACATGCACATAGGCAGGACCTTCAACTTCCAGCCCCTTCTTGATCTTTTTCATCATATCGAAAGGGTAACTCGGCGAAGCAGTCGCCACATAAGGGATATCATGGGCAGCGGCAATTGCCGGCATATTTTTCTTCCATGTTTTCTGACCGATGCTTTGCTTACCGGCAGGAGAGGTGGTGGTCGAAGCCCCCATCGGTGTCGACGACGACCTTTGAATACCGGTGTTCATATAAGCTTCGTTATCGAAGCAGATATAGAGCAGGTCATGTCCTCTTTCCAGAGCGCCGGATAATGCCTGTAAACCGATATCGCTCGTACCCCCATCGCCTGCCATCGCGACGACCTTGGTACCTTTGCTGGGTTTTATGCCCTTTTTCGCCATTGATTTTAAGCCGGATTCGACGCCGGAGGCAACCGCCGCCGTATTTTCAAAAAGAGTGTGTATCCAGGGAACATCCCAGGAAGTGGTCGGTAATTGAGAGGAAATGATTTCCATACAACCGGTAGCATTGGCGATAATGACATTCTCACCCATTGCCTTGCATGCCAGGCGGACAGCCAGTGCTTCCCCACAGCCGATACAGGCACGGTGACCGGGAGCCAGACCGTCGACTTTAGATGCTAAACGAGCCGCGTAAACGCCGTAATTTTCCATTATTCTCTCACTCCGAATGTCTCGAATTCCTGCTCGCCGCCGGTCTCAGCCACTTCCGCGCTTTTCTCGACCATCTTTTCGAACTCGGCAACGGTAATATCTCTACCACCCAGACCCGCCACAAAGCCGACGATTCTCGGGCGTTTCTTTTCACTGTATAATGCCGACCTGATTTCGGAATAGACAGGGCCTCCGGGACCGCCGAAGGAAAGCGCCCTATCCACCACAATCAAAGTCTCTGCACCATCCACTGCCTGACGAAGCTCTTCGAAGGGGAACGGTCTCCACAGACGCAGTTTCAGTAAGCCGACACTTTTACCTTCGCTTCTCATCTTATCGACCGCCGTCATCGCCGTTTCCCCGAAACTT
>JAFGHZ010000064.1 GCA_016929875.1 Dehalococcoidales bacterium | reverse complement strand
TTTCGAGAGCGGCACCTTCAACCACTCGGTCACCTCTCCAATCTCAAGTAATTATCTCAAAACATTTCTAAATAAGCAATATCGGTTACTCTTCTTCCTCTTCGGCTTTTCTGGTAGCGGCGTATTCTCTCAACCGCAATGTTTCCTGAAGGATTTTCTTCCTGAGCCGGATGTGTTCCGGCGTAACCTCGACCAGTTCGTCACGGTTGATGAAATCGATAGCTTGTTCCAGGCTCATCAGTACCGCCGGCGTCAGTTTGATAGCGATATCGGATGTCGATGACCTGATATTGGTCATCTTTTTCTGTTTGCAAATATTGACGGCAATGTCCCGCGGACGTTGGTGCATGCCGACAATCATACCTTCGTAGACCATTGTTCCCGGCTTGACGAAGGTAATGCCGCGTTCCTGGGCGTTATTCAATCCATAGGTGACGGCTTTGCCGGTTTCAGAGGCTACCAGCACGCCGCTGCGTACCGACCCGAGGTCTTTTTTCCACGGTTCGTAGCCGAGAAAGATGGTATTCATCACGCCGCTGCCGCGGGTGGCGGTGAGAAAAGCACTGCGAAAGCCGATGAGCCCCTTAGTGGGGAGGTGAAATTCCATCCGTACGTTGCCTTTGCCGTCGTTGCGCATATCGCTCATTTCAGCCTGCCGCTTACTCAGCATCTCGTTGACGATGCCGATATATTCCTCTCTCGTATCGATGGTCAAGATTTCTACGGGTTCCATCAACTTGCCGTCGACGACTTTTGTGATCGCTTCCGGTTTGGAAACCTCGAATTCGTAGCCTTCACGCCGCATGGTTTCGATAAGGATTGATAAATGTAGTTCGCCTCTTCCTTTTACCAGGAATGTATCGGGGCTGTCGGTATCCTGTACCCTGAGACTGAGGTTAGTTTCCAGTTCTCTATACAGTCGCTCTCGTAGCTGCCGTGTGGTGCTGAAACGCCCTTCACGGCCGGCAAACGGTGAGGTATTCACGCCGAACGTCATCTCTACCGTCGGTTCGCCGATTTCTATGCGAGGCAAAGGCTCGGGCTGGTCAGGACTGGCGATGGTATCGCCGATACTGGTTTCTTTAATGCCGGTCACCGCGATGATGTCGCCTGCTTCGGCTGCATTCACCTCGATGCGTTTGAGCCCAAGGTGGGTCAGGACTTCATTGATTTCGTAGCGTTCCTGTCTGCCGTCGGCACGTAAACAAACTACGGTATCGTGGGGCGAAACTTTGCCTCTCCAGATTCTGCCGATGGCGATTTTACCCTTGTGGCTATCGTAGTCCAGATTGGAGACCAGCATCTGGAACGGGCCCTCTTCGATTTGGGGCGGCGGTATTTTTGTCAGTATGGCTTCGAAGAGAGGACTGACATCTTTACCTTCTATGCCCGGGTCGGTGGTGACGATCCCTTCTCTGCCACTGGCATACAGTACGGGGAAATCCAGTTGTTCGGCGTCGGTGGCGAGTTCTAGGAAAAGGTCCTGAGTCAGTTTAAGCACTTCTTCGATGCGTGCATTTTGCCTGTCGACTTTATTAATGACGACGATGATTTTCAGTTTCTTTTTGAAAGCCTCGCGGAGCACGAATTTGGTCTGGGGCATCGGACCTTCCACGGAATCGACTAATAAAAGACAGCCGTCTGCCATATTGATGACACGTTCCACCTCGCCGCTGAAATCGGCGTGCCCCGGTGTATCGATGATGTTGATTTTAATGTCTTTATACATTATGGCGGTGTTCTTCGACATAATGGTGATGCCTCTTTCTCGCTCCAGAGTGTTGCTGTCCATAATGCATTCGCCGACGTCCTGGTTATCGCGGAAGACGTGGCTCTGTTTCAGCAGGGCATCGACCAGAGTCGTTTTGCCGTGGTCTACGTGAGCGATGATGGCGATGTTTCTGATGTCGTTACGGTAATTCATTTATTCTACAGTCCTTACAGTTTACATAATACTAGGCGCAATATGGCACAGAGAAATTGTTCAGGCGGGAAAAGTCTGTGGGTTCGGACGATACAAAAACGCGACTCAGTGCCTCTTCAGTTTAGAGGTACTATTCGGAAACGGTGCAGATGATAGCAATTCCAGAGTCGATACATAAAATTCACTATAAGTTATTATACACGAAAGGAGACTGAAATGCGAGTGAGGTTATACCATTGCGAGGCCCCGATTTTATCGGGATGTGGCAATCTCTGGAGAGCAAGGGGATGAAATACGAGAGGTATGGCATAAAGGTATAATGATACTATGTCTAAAGCAATTACCGACCTGACCGTTAAAGAAGTAAATGAGATGGTGGCTTCTCTGGGAGTGCCGTCTTACCGTGTTAAACAGCTACTCGTGTGGGTCTATCAGAAGCTGGCTGTCTCTTATGATGAAATGACTGACTTGCCGGTATCTTTCCGTCGAGAACTGGAAAAGCAGGTAAAGTTGCATGCCCTGTCGCCTGTTCGCGATGTCAGGGCGAAAGACGGTACTATTAAAGTTCTTTTTGAACTTGTCGACGGCAAGACGGTAGAGTCGGCGCTGATGAGCGCTCCTGCCGCTAACAGAAGGCATCGTTATACGGTCTGTGTCTCGACACAGGTGGGTTGTCCCATCGGCTGTCCGTTTTGCGCTACAGGGCAGCAGGGGTTTGAAAGAAACCTGACACCGGGAGAAATTATCGACCAGGTTTTGTATTTTGCCCGGAAGTTGAAGGATATGAGCGACGGTAGGGAAGGGGAGCGGGTGGATAACATCGTTTTTATGGGGATGGGTGAGCCACTGGCAAATTACGACGCTCTCCGTCAGGCAATCGAAATGCTGAACTCGCCGGATGCCTTCGGGCTTAGCGCCCGCAGTATGACAATTTCTTCTACCGGCCTTTTGCCTCAAATCGAGAAGTTGGGTAAGGAGAAATTACAGGTCGGTCTGGCAATCTCGTTGCATGCTCCTGACAATGCTTTGCGCGATAAGCTGGTACCCATCAACAAGAAGTATCCTCTGGAAAAACTGGTTCCTGCCTGCCGTAACTATTTTGCCCGTACGGGACGACGCGTCAGTTTCGAATATGTATTGCTGGAAGATGTCAACGATTCGTTGTTGCAGGCACAGGCATTAGCCGGCTTGCTCCGCGGGATGAATTGCCATGTCAATCTTATTCCCGCCAATATCACTACCGATGAAACATTCCGCCCCTCGCCGCGGAGCAAAATCCTGGCTTTTCAGCAGGAACTAAAGAACAGGAACATCAACTGCACTCTCCGCCAGAGCAGGGGACAGGACATCGATGCCGGTTGCGGACAACTACGCAGTCGTTTCACTGCGGATAAAAACAGACAGTCGAAAAGATAACACAACTACTTACCTTTTCGACTGTCTGGTATCTTAAATCACCTTTCGGTGATAAGCCCCTTATTCCAGGGCTATATAACTATTTGCCCAGAGCTGCCTCGTCCTTCTTGCGGATAGAGCGGCCGCCATGTCCGTGCTTGATTCCTTTGAAGCTATCCTGATAGCTTTTTCTCTGTTGAGCTTTTTCCTGTTTTCTACCCATCGGTTATCTCCAATCGTACGTTATTTACTTTCAATATAAAGTTACAGCCAAGCCTTTGTCAATGAGCCGCTTCGTACTATTAATATCGGACCTTATATTGGGGCGTCGCGATAGGCGTAGGCATCGTTTTTGGCGGAGTTATATTGCGCTGTCGCAGGAAAGAAGGCGTGTCGAGCTCCTCCGGTTTTATGCTCTTGAGGACCTTGGTAATTTCCTTCTCCCGTAAGGCGCTGTTCATACCGAACTCGGTTTCGAAGCCGGTGGCAATGAGCGTTAGCCGTACTTCATTGTCCATATTGTTGTCGAAGGCGACACCGAAAATAACATTGGCGTTCGGGTCGACGGCCTGTTTGATTACCTCAGCGGCCGCATCGACTTCGAAGAGTGTCAGGCTATTGCTGCCGGTAATGTTGAACATTACTCCCTTAGCGCCTTCCATCGATACATCGAGTAGCGGGCTGGCGAGGGCTTCTTTGGCAGCTTCTATGGCACGGTTCGGGCCTGAGCCTCTACCGATGGACATCCAGGCAGGTCCGGCATCTTTCATTATGGTGCGGATATCGGCAAAATCAAGATTGATTAACCCGGGCACGGTAATAACTTCGGCGATAGCTTGTACGCCATGATGCAGGACTTCATCGGCAAGTCTGAAAGCGGCATCAACGTTGGTTTTCTGGTCGCACAGTTGCAGCAGGCGGTCATTGGGAATGATGACGAGCGTATCGACTTTGCTTACCAGTTCGTCGATACCGGCTTGGGCCGTCTTAAGGCGGTGATTACCTTCGAAGGAGAACGGTTTGGTAACGATTGCGATGGTTAAAGCGCCGCTTTGCTTGGCAATTTCAGCCACTACCGGGGCCGATCCGGTACCGGTACCGCCTCCCATGCCGGCAGTGACGAAAACCATATCAGCACCGACGATTGCCTCTTTGATTTCATCTTTGCTTTCTTCGGCTGCTTTTTTACCTACGCTGTTGTCCCCTCCGGCACCCATACCGCGGGTCAGCCTCTCTCCAAGCTGGAGGCGGACTGCCGCTTCGGTAAATGCCAGTTGCTGGACGTCTGTATTCATTGCAATGAATTCGACGCCGCGGATTTGTTCCCGCACCATGCGTGTGATAGCGTTACTGCCTGCTCCGCCGAGTCCTATGACCTTTATCTTGGCACCAACCGGGACAAAATTTGATCTAGCCATATCTATCGCTCCTTATATCTAAACCTTATATATAAATGTATTTGAATTTCTATCGGAAGAGCCGCAGTACCGGTGAAACCAAGCCGCGTAATCCGCCCTTAGCTTGCGGACCCTGTGCCCCTTTATTTCTGCTTCTCCAGAGCATCAAGCCGACGCTGGTAGCATAAGTGGGGTCGCAAAGGGCATCTGAAACTCCCGGTATGCTGGGCGGGATGCCGATTCTGACGGGGAACCGGGTAATTTCATGTGATAGTTCTGCCAGGCCGGCAAGGTTGGCACCGCCACCGGTAATTACCAATCCTGACGGGATAAAGTGAGCATAATCCTTTTCCGGTAGTTCCATTAAAATGAGGCGGACGAGCTCCTCGACACGGGCGCGGATTATCTCGCTCAAATCGTGCGAAGAAATACTATGTTGTCCGAATGTTATCGCTCTGTCTGCTTCCGGTTCGTCGCCGTGCCACGGGGTCACGTCCCCGAACCTCTTCTTCAATTCCTCTGCCGCTTCGAATGACAGTCCCAGTCCGATGGATATATCCCGGGAAATCTGGTATCCCCCGACGGGGAGGATAGAAGTGAAGCAAACACTGTTATCTTTGAAAGCGGCGATATCAGTGGTGCTCCCGCCGATATCAGCCAGCATTACGCCGTCAAGACGCTCCTCCTGTGCCAGTACGGATTCGGCAGCAGCCAGCGGCTCTAAAATCAGGTCGTCGATTTCGATGCCGATACC
>JAFGHZ010000063.1 GCA_016929875.1 Dehalococcoidales bacterium | reverse complement strand
GGAGCAGACGGCTTCATGTTTTCTGTCAGCGAAACAACCCTGGAAGTGATTAGAAACATCCATTGTTCCGGTTCGAATCTCCGTTATTATGCTATTGTGCCGGCGGCAGGCGACTACGTCAGATTGTCGTCTAAATTCGGCATGGTGGGATTGGTCAGATATGTAGCGAAACAGGTGATTAACTCCAGGGATTTCTCCGCTATTGCTAACGGTGCAAAAGGGATATTATTTAATGATACTAAAGCCCTGTTCAAAGCTTATATCAGGTACGAAATCTCCAGAATTAACAGCAAAATGAATAAGGGACATAGACTGTATTCTTTGATGCTGCATGAGTTAGTGACGGAGATGGCCATGGCTCTGAATATGGACTGGCTGGTACGTACACACGTACAATATTTATCCAGGCTTGGCATCAAACCTGGCTTCGAAACACGAAATTTTCAGTACCTCGTGAAAAAGCTGAGGAGCTGGGGGATAGATACTAAAAACATAGTGATTACAGCGCCGTTTAATAAAATCGGTTACCAGATGAATCCTTCCCGAATAGACTGCGAGCAGGTATTAGAGAGTGTCCCGCAAGCGGAAATTATCGCAATGAGCGTCCTCGGTAGCGGGCGCGTCAAACTGGATGAAGCCAAGAATTACCTGAATCACCTTCCCAATTTGCATGGAGCGGTAATCGGAGTCTCCTCTGAAAAACAAGCTGAGGAAACTTTCGAATTCTTTGGGAGAAAGTAATTCGCAGATGATGTTAAAATCGAATCCATTGGTCTCAATTGTAATAACGTCTTATACGTTTGAAAGATTAAACGATGTCTTCAAGCTCCTCGACGGCATAAAATCTCAGACATATAAGGACTTTGAAGTAATTATCGTAGTAGAAAGTTCAAACCAATTACTGGAAGAAATAAAAGCACATATCAAAAAAATAGGGCTCGAGAATACCCGCCTAATTCTAAATAGCGGGGAGCGCGGGGCATCCGTCTCAAGGAACATCGGAGTTAAGGAAGCCAGGGGGGACGTTATCGCTTTTATTGACGATGATGCTATTCCTTTCCCGGACTGGCTGGAGAAAATCGCCGGGAGTTTTACCAATGGCCGTATTGTCGGAGTGACAGGACCCGCCCTACCACGTTGGGAAGATGAAAAAGATGCGTGGTTTCCGAAAGAACTCCACTGGATTTTGAGTTGTACCTCATGGTTTGAAAACGACAGAATTGTCGAAGTAAGGCATGCGTGGTTGGAAAATGCCGCCTTTAGAAAAAAGGCTTTTGATATTGCGGGATATCTGGATGCAACAATCGGGCCTCAGGATTCCACCAAAGGCTTTAAAGGCAATGAATTACAGCAGGTCCCGATTGCGGAAGACCTGGAGGTATCCTTACGTATCAAGGAGAAAACCGGGGGCATCATTATTTATAACCCGGATGTCAAAGTATGGCACAAAGCCGCAAAACAGAGAATGACTGTTAGTTACATTAAAAAATGGTCATACTGGACAGGGGTATCTAAAAAGACCCTGAAAAAATTATATCCCGACCAGGAAAGTAATATCCTCGGTCCGGAATCGCAATTGCTAAAGCGTATCATTACCCGCCTTTTCCCTGATATAATAAAAACAGTTTTTACTCACCCTGTAATAGGTTTCAAGAAACTCAGGGTCACGGTAATAGCATTATTCTATGTAGCAATCGGTTATTTACTACCGGCTCGAAAACAAAAAACATGAAAGGAGTTCAATAATGTCTTATCGGGATTACACCAAATATTTCGTTACCGGGGGTGCCGGATTCATCGGCAGTCATCTGGTAGACAAGCTCATTTCGGAGGGTAAAACCGTCACCGTTTATGATAATTTGGTTTCCGGT
Source organism: Dehalococcoidales bacterium (assembly GCA_016929875.1). Lineage (GTDB taxonomy): Bacteria > Chloroflexota > Dehalococcoidia > Dehalococcoidales > Fen-1064 > Fen-1064. The sequence goes on along the minus strand of JAFGHZ010000063.1, from coordinate 10,253 downwards.
AAGAAGAAGGATATCGAACACCACATCGGTAAAGATAAGTTCAAATTTCTCGAAGCCGATTTACTGGACTACGATACCCTCGTGGGTGCTATGAAAGGTTACGAGGTAGTCTGGCACCTGGGTGCCAACACCGACATACCCGGGGGTAATCGAGTTACCGACCTCGACCTGAAGAACTGTACCACCGCCACACGCAACGTCCTCGAAGCGATGCGCGCCAACAAGATCGGGAAAATGCTCTTCGCTTCCAGCGCCTGCGTTTACGGCGACGCGCCGCCGCAAGCCCTATCGGAAACATACGGACCTTTGCACCCGATTAATCTCTATGGAGCCGGGAAACTTGCCTGCGAAGGCTTAATCAGCTCCTACTGCCATCTTTTCGGAATTCAGGCATGGATGTTCCGCTTCGCGAATGTCGTCGGGGCAAGAATGGGGCATGGGGTAATCTACGACTTCATTCAGAAACTGAAAAAGAATCCAAAAGAGCTGGAGATTCTCGGCGACGGACATCAGCAAAAACCGTTTTTCCTCGTCGAGGACTGTATTTCCGGTATGATTTGCGCCTTCGACAAAACCAACAAACCATACGACGTCTTCAATCTCGGGACAGAGACCTTCACCAATGTCACGCGTATCGGAGAGATTGTAATTGAAGAAATGGGATTGAAAGACGTGAAAATTAAATACACCGGCGGCGCCCGCGGCTGGCCCGGGGATGTTCCCATTGTTTTCTTCAGCACAAAAAAGATAAACGGCTACGGCTGGGAAGCTAGCCGTACTTCGGATGAGGCGGTACGCACCGCCGCGCGCAGACTCCTCGGCAACGAATAAGAGGGAGCAAATGAAAGCTTTAGTTACGGGCGGGACCGGTTTTATCGGGAGTAATCTCGTCAAGAGATTACTCGATGACGGCCGCGACGTAATTGTTGCCAGCGATTTCTCCCGCTTCGGAATGGAGAATCTGTCGGAACTGGGGGTACAGGAATCCGATATAGAAATCCGGGATACCGACCTGACACACAAGACACAAGCGCTAAAAGCCATAAGCGGCACCGACACCGTGTTTCACATGGCGGCAAGGGTAGGAAGCCTTGAGTATCTTCATCTTGCCGAAAATGCCGAACTGGTGGCGTTACAGGCCAATCTCTCCATCGATGCCAGTGTCTTTCAAGCCTGTCTGGAAAACGGTGTGAAGAAACTGGTCTACGCTTCGAGCTGCGCGGTTTACGATATGGGACGCCAGTTTAAGACCGGGGCCGTTTTTAGTGAAAACGAACTACTATTTCCCACCGGCTTCACTCCTGAAAAACCGCCGGGAAAAATCAATCCCGACGGCGGTTACGGCTGGTCCAAACTCATGGGGGAACTCCAGCTCAACTGGACTAAGAGCATGGACATCGGAATTGCGCGACTCTTTAACATTTACGGCACTAACGAACCGATTGCTCCCGGTAAAGCGCACGCCACTGGCGACACCATACGCAAGGTGCTGAATCTGCCTTCTCCGTCCACCCATACCGTATTCGGGAACGGCAGCCAGACAAGGGATTTACTCTATGTTGCGGACTGTGTCGAAGCCCTGCTCAGGCTGGAGAAAGCGGCGTCGAATCCCCCGGTAACGGTTAATGTCGGCTCAGGGATAGCTACCAGCATCAGGGAACTGGCGGAAAAAATCGTTAAAATTTCAGGAAAAGACATCCGGCTGGTATTCGACACCTCAAAACCCGCAGGGCCGGTTTCCCGTACCGCAGACATGACACACACACGAAAGACTCTGGGCTGGCAACCAGCAATAAGCCTTGATGAAGGACTTAACCTCACGTACGAGTGGGTCAAGGGAAAGCTGAATACCAAGTCTTGACGATATTATTTACGGTTCGCTTCTTAAATTTATCGAGTAGGCATATATCCAGTTGAGGTCGGTGGCAACAGTGCCCTTTACTTTCACGAAGGGACAATTTCCCCAGGCGCTTGCCGTCAGTATCGCATCGTTTCCATTAACGGAACTATAAGGCACATTTGCCGAACTGTCTTTGCTGATGTAAAACCTGGAGGACGGCGTACCCGAGCCGTCTTTACACTGCGCCCCGGAGAAGGAAATCCCGCCCGCGTGGTTAATACGGACAACCGTTTCATGCCCGGGCGCCGTACTGCAGGTGCTGCCTGAGGCTGTCTGAATTTTCATCAGTGAAATGACGGCATTACCCGTATCCACCCAGAGAAAAATGTAGAACGTGTGCGCGGAGCCGTCGTTCAACAGGTTGAAAACCGCCGGTTTATTGTCGGTATGGGTATCCACGGCAACGACTTTTGCTCCGGCGGCGGTCCAGTCCTCGTCGAAAAGGCGGTGGTCGGCGTCCTGCTGGTCCACATAAACACGACAATAGACGTGAGTGGCCGTTATCGAATCGATAGTAGCGCTAATCCGCGCCGCGATTCGGAGAATCTCAAGCCGTGTGTCAACCGGTTTGGTAAGCGACGTGCTAAACGAATAATCGGCATTGCCGGTCCCGGCGGCTTCGGCGGCGGCGGTGATTGTCCTGGTATTAGATTCCATGTCACCGGAATCCTTTAGATTATTGATAAAGGTGATGCTTTCTATTTTTTCCGTGGTATCGGAATGATTTAAATGCGCCATTTTACGCTCCCTGCCCGATGTAGTCGATGCGATAGGCGGCGTGTCCGCTGCCGTCGATTACCTGTAAAATGAGTACCGCCCACTGCTTGATGAACTGGATTTTCGCCGTCTGCCCGGCTGATAATATCGTCTCGCCGATTTCTTCCAGGCTGTTGCCTCCGGAGACGGCATAAGCCAGCAGGCGGAATTTCAGGGACAGGGACGCATCCGTATTCTTGAGAAGAATCGTCTTCTCTCTCAGCTCATCCACATTCCACGACAGGGCATTTGTGTAGGAAGCGGCGGTATTTCCCGTCAGACTGCCTTTATCTATTTTCCACAAAGTAAATACCTCCTGCTATTATCGCTTTTCAATAATGATTATCGGGCAATTATGAGCGCTTGGTTATTCGACCCTCAATGTTGCACCTTTCCAGTGCTGGCACACTTCCTGCGGACCGACAATTGCTTTCCCCGTAATGCCGGCATTACCGCAATAAAACCTGTAAAATTCCAGCTTGCCGTTGCGGGAACTCGGCGGATAGAATCTACGATAGCCGCAGGTAAGGCAACTTTTGAAAGAAACTACCTGTTCGATTTTCATCTTCACTCCTGTTTTAAATAAAGATTTCCTCTTTGTTGTAATAGAACATATGTACTATATATTAGAAATGTATGGGCCCTGTGTCAATAGAGAAATGGCGCAAAAATTACTAGAGAGGGGTATTAGTGTCGCTATATAAAAGCGTTATCTCGAAGCACAAGTTGTAATGTGAAACAGATGCGAAGTCTTCGTTTGATAGCCTAGGCTGCAAAAGATACTCTCCAGTTTCCGAAATGTTTTTTCTCCTTCGACAACATGATAAGATGCAATACAAAATTAGTACCCTTATCAATTGTAGCTTTACATCCTTTGACAGCCTCAATCTCAGCGCCTTCAATATCCATTTTAATAAAATCTACCTTTTCAATTCCCCTGCGTTTCAGTTCATTATCAAGACTAACAACCTGCACTTCATTAAAAGGTTCTACGTTGTTTGTAACAATTGAGGATTCAGAAGAATGCCCCGTACTGAATTTTAATGTTCTATCACAGCTCCAAATCCCTTTGTTAATGGCAATTACATTAGTGAAATTATTTATTTTTATATTATCTAACAATTTTTTATAGCTTTCGTAATCAGGTTCAAAGCATATTACCTTCCCCTCAGAACCGACAATTTGAGCAGCGTAAAGAGTGAATCCGCCAACATATGCACCACAATCGACAACAGTATCGCCTCTCCTAAGTTTTCGACAAGCTAAGTATCCAGGTAAGCCATATGCCAATTCCTTATAAATATCCTCATTTACTTTAAAACGGACTCCACTATTAAAACAAAGAATAAAATGGGTATCTTCTGGATACATTTTAAATCGATATTCGCTAAACATGTTAAATACAAACAGATATATTTTGTCATGTAATACAGTATTTATTGAAAAAGACGATAAATACTTATAACAGTAAAGTACGATTCGAATAATGATTTTACGCATAGCTACGAAGAATATTATCCTCCTTAGAATTTATTGACTATCTCCTCGTAAACCTTAACTATGCCCTTCGCGACCGCTTCCGGCGTAAAGAATTCGACGGCAGTACGGCGGGCGTTTTCACCCAGCTTCTTTCTCAAATCTTTTGGTAGGGTTTAATACCTAACACTATCGTATTCTCGGTTTTTTCACTGATATAAACATCATTACTAAGGTTTTCACTTACTGCCTTTTGTATCCCAAGCGAATCATAGTCATGGATTACTATGATTCGCTTGGGATATCTTTATCAAGAAGGAAAGTAATTCTACAGTGACATCATAAACATCAACATCTAGAAATGCTACGCAAAAATCTTCAATCTCTGAGGGTAGAGTTTGTCGAGCATCACCAACAACAAGATCAACTATTTCGCGATAACCGTATGTAGACACTGTGGATTCATATATTTCCAGGGATGATGACATATCGCCCTTACGAAAACGAGGATCTAGTACAGGATCAGCCGTAGGTAAACCGGAAAATAATTCAAAGGATTTCACTCGCCTGCCCGTCTTTTTAGCAGCAAGTGAAAGAAAACAAGTAGATTTTCCTTTATATGCACCAACCTCTATAATATTTCTGGATTTATGGGACGATTTTAGTACCCTGTTATAAATTAGCCAACCTAAAGAAATACTACACAAACCAGGAGCTTTTCTACTTATTGTCAATAGGCTGGGTTGTTTTAAGGCATCAAAAGCTATCTTACAAGCCAATTTTGGATGTTTCAGTGTATCAATTATAAATTTAATCTTACGGTTCATTGTGCGCCTCCACAATTTACCCCTTCATACACTTCAGCCATACGTTTAGCGACCGCTTCCGGCGTGAAGTATTCAGCGACTGTCCGGCGTGCGTTTTCGCCCAGCTTCTTTCTCAAACCGGGGTCACCGAGCAATTTATTAATGGCATTGGCGATGCTCTCGGGCTTATGGGGTTCGATGAACAGCATCTCGTCGCCGTATCTGGCAGGTTCTTTATTCTGTGAGATGGAAGAGGCAACGATTGCCCTGCCGCAGGACATCGCCTCGAGCAGTACCTTGGGTAGTCCTTCGGCAACGGAAGGCAGAATGTAAACATCCGCGAGATTGTAGTATTTCGGCAGGTCGGCGTAATCTTTTATAAAACCGGTAAAAAGGGCATGTTTTTCCAGCGCGTTTTCACGGATAAACTGCTGAATTTGCCCGTAATATTCAGGTATCGTTGTCTCACCGACGAAAAGAAACCTGGCGGTATGGTATTTTTCAACGACAGCGGGAATAGCTTTAACGACCGAGAGCTGGTTTTTATACGGAGCGACCGGCGCCAGGCAGAGCACTACAAGGTCATCGGGATTCAGCCCAAGGCTTTGTTTCAGTTCAGAGACATCGGCAATGGGACGGAAAATATCTGGCTCAGCCGCCACGAAAGGAGCGATATTTATTTTCTCCGGTCTCACTCCCGTCAGTGCGACCACAACTTCCTTGAGGCGTTCGCTGCTGACCGTCAGGTGCGGCATTTTCCGGAAGATATACCCGTGCAACGCCATACTGGCACGCCAGAGAAAACCGGTCTTATCGGGGATGCCCCAGTTAAGCTCGATACCGGAGACCGCCATACCACTGCTGAAAAGAAAACGCGGACGGTCTTTTTTATCGATTAATAGAGAGAGGAAAGACGGCACCGGATTTTCAAAAAAATGCACTATATCGTAATGGTTTCTTTTGCACAATCCGTGCAGTCGTATCGCAAGACAGGTACTAAACCAGATTTCGTAAAGGTTCCGCATATGAATATTGCGGGGACGTACTCCGGGTTTACCAATTTCAAGGTAATTATATTTTTGCGGTTCTTTTTCCGGAGTCGGGCGGATTACCACATCGACTTCATTCCCCAGCCTGACAAGCTGCTCCGCCAGGGTATGCAGATAAATCGTAACCGGTATGGTGGGCTTCGGGGGAATACGCGGTGTGCCGTTACCGACTATTAGAATTCTCATTTGTTTTTCACCAATCTCTCATAAACACTAATCCGCTTTTCCACCACACTGTTTAACTCACGCGTCTCTTTAACATACGCGTACCCTGCCTCTCCCTTCTCTTTCCAGCGGTTATTTCCCAGCAGATAAGAAAGTCCGGACTCATAGTCGTCGTTTTCCACATAACAGCCGTAATTACTCGTGTAGTTATCGGGGTTCACCCCCGCCATAATAGCACACCGGCAGGCACTGGACTCGATGAAAGACTGGGGCAAACCTTCGTGGATACTGGTGTTGACCATTACCCAGGACTTTTCCAGTATATTCCTCTTTTCTTCCTCACTGACAAAACCGGGCATGGCAAGGTTCGGGATACGGGAGCCTTCCTCACGGTATTGCCTGTCTTTCTCCTTATCGTGCGCCCAGCCCATCGCGATAAAGTCGGCTTCCGGGAACCTTCCGGCTAACTGGAAGAAGCGCTCGACCCTTTTTACCGCGTCCCACCGTGCCAGAAAGCAAACGGTCGGGCGGGGAGCTTTGTTTACCGGACCGGCAGGGATTTCGACGGCGTGGGGCATGAAGACACAATCCGCCTTTAGACTGTACAACGACCGCATCTTCGGTAATAGATAATCGGCTTCGTAAAAAAATGCGTCGGCTTTATGAATCACTTTTTGCGCCAGGCGGGGGCGTATCCTGTCCATGTAAAAACGCTGTGCAACGTCTCTGGGGTTCATCGATTTTCTCTTGTGCTCCACGGTATCGACGTCCTTGAAATCCTGCTTGTCCCAGGGGTCGGCGATATCGACGATATGCTTGCTGTGCGGCGTCGCCCGTGTGACAAGATAAGCGATAAGCGAGTTCGGGTCCCAGATTTCGATGATGTCGGCTTCGGGCAGGCGAAATTTGCCGTTGGAAAACAAAAAGGTCTTTAACGTACGGTCGAAGCCGTAAACCGTCATCCCGTCGAGTTGCGCGACAGGCGGTTGTTCCGCCTGTCGGGGCATAACGATGACGTTGACCTGGTGGCCGCGCTTGACCAGTTCCCGCCCGATGACACGGTTCAGACGGCCGTAGCCGCCGTAGTACCCGAAGGCAAATATCTCAGTGTTGACGAAACAGATACGCATAGAGAGTTTTATTATATAACCCCCATTCTTTCGTGTAAATCTCGTAATCTATCGCGGAGATTGAGCCACGTAGCAGCCAAATCATCACTTTTACTCGTAAAGCAATAAACGTGAGAAAGATAACTTCTCGCTCTGTTTATATGCTGTTCATCCAGTTGTTTATCCAGCGCCAGGAAGAGGTACAATGCCACCATCTTGCCATAAAACAGGTTGCTTATATTCGGGCAATGACGAGGCATTTTACCGTTACGTATCAGGACAGAAGCCCTTTTGAAACTAGAAAGTACACCTATGATTCTTTTTGAAATCGTCCGATTTCTATCGACTAAATGCGGATATGAAGTAAAGTCGTCACCGCCGTATTTTTTCTTGAAATAGAATCTGAATAGATTCATCAGGTATCCCCGTGTTTTCTCCCATAATTCATAAGCGTTAGCAATATACAGTTCTTCGGGGCTCTCCATCTTGAATTTAAATGCGGTCGATAAATCCTGCAGGAATTTCTCTTTATCGATGTCGGCATCTATGCCGTTTATCATGCTTTTGACCAACTCCGCTCTTTTAATCGGTGAAGGCGAATATTTACCATTTGAAATGGTGATAATGTCGGTGCATGTTGCCATTATCGCCGCAGCACACAAACTCAGCCGCTGTTTTGCTTCTACCGTGTCGGAATTAAAATCGGCGGGCGAGCACTCCAGAACAGTCAACATCGCCCGGTTGAAAAACAAGAAAACGGCTTCCTCGAACTTGATATCGGCGGGATTAAATTCCAGCGTGTCCAGAACACTGCCGTCGCCGTACAGGATTTTGCCGGTCTCTTTAATATCGCAGATATCTATCGTAGGCCCCGACATTCTCATCGAAAAAACGCTTTTTATCCAGAGCGCAACTTCTATTTTCGCCTGATGCCCCAGATTATCTAGTCGTGCCCTCAGTTTTGCAGGCACGCTTGTTGTTCCTGTGGTAATTATCAGAAGGTCGACATCAGATGTTATATTTAGTCCGTCGCCGAATTTCTTCCATGCTCCCTCTCCCCTCGCCATGCTACCTACAAGAAAAATCGCCCTTACCTGTTCCCCAAAAAAGCTTTTGATATCTTCTACGGCTTGTTCTATGAGTCGCTCCGTCCGGTTTTCGGCTTGAGGATTATCCAGATAAAAAAACTTACCCACGGCTACTCCTTAATAAACAGGCTTTTGCCGTCTACGTTACTTTCTATACCGAGCAATTCCAAGACAGTCGGCATCACGTCTCTCAATTTACCTTCGTTCCTGAGCTTAATCTGTCTGTCCTTGTGAAACAGAATAAATGGGGTCCACGCCGGGTCGTCGAAATAATGATGCATGCCTTTTATTTCGCTCTCGTGGTAGAAATCGGGGCGGATATTTACCCCTTTTTTCAACCAGAAAATACATTCGCCATACTTAGAATCGGCGGACAAGCCTTTTGCCGTTAATTCGTCCGCTGTAATTTCTCTGCCATATTTATCGAGCGTTTTAAGGAATTCTCTGATTTCGGTCCGCGCTTTTTCGTTATTGAACCAGAACCGCGCTACCGGGGAATTGAGGAAGACCAGATAGTCTTTAGGGATTCTCAATTTCAATTTTTGCAATTCTGCCCATAAATCAAATTCGACCTGCACTTCTTCCATGTTATGGTCGCCGAAAACGGCGATGAAATCGATCTCATCCTGAAATCGTCTGTAAATCTGCTCGACAGATGAATCTATGGCTTGTAAAGCCGTCTCCTTCTTAGCAGAATAGGGGCCATGTTCATGCCCAATCATATCAAGGTCTTCATAATGAAGAAACAGGGCAAAGTTTCCCTCAGGCGGATTTTCTTTTATATCGGCTGTTATGTTTTTGGCAAAACTGCAGATGAACCTGTGTTTAATTCCATTATTTTCAAACTTACCGAAAAGATGCTCGGTGCTGAGATTTTGTTCTTTTTCAATGAATCGGTCGAATGAAGAATTTATTGTGAAGTACGGCAAAAGAGAGAGCGGTATATTGGGGGCAATACCGACATTACTACCTGTAAAAAAGCGCCTGAGTCGCGATCCTATCCGCCATATAAGATACTCTCTGGTTTTGTTACCTTTCTTAAGTCTGGAAGGGGTAGGCAGATACCGTAACAAGCCCAGCTTTGATTTTTCGGTAGCAATGCAATAATCGTACATGGTATCGGTAGTGATGGGAGAATTACCCGTCAGTAGTTCTACCCGGGCGTTAAAGGAAGATAAAAAATCGAGCCTCGAATAACCGCCCTTTTGTTTGAGTGTATAAATAAAGGGAGTCAGTTCAGGAGTTATATTGTCTTCCCGGCAGGCGTCTATTAAAATCAAAAGTACTGACATTTTTACCTTCAAACTATGTGAGTTTATGCAATTGGCTATGTTTTACACGCGCTCCTCGAACAGAAACAACCGATGCCGCAACTTTACCTGCAAGTTCTCCTGCCTTTTTCAACGACCAGCCGCGGGAGAGCCCGTAAAGAAACGCCCCGGTATAACCGTCCCCGGCGCCGGTGGTATCTACTACTTCCGCTTTACAGGCTTTCAGCCTTATTCGCTCTTGATGATTCGCCACAATACTGCCTCTCGCTCCCAGCGTAAGCGCCACAATATCGGTTATTTTCAATAAATTACCGATAATCTCACCGGTAGAATTTTCCCCCGTTAAACTTATAGCTTCCTCTTCATTGAGAATGACCACAGCAACGTGTTTTTTTATTAATTTCAGGAAATCATTCCGGTACTTCTTTGCCAGGTTAGGGGCGCCGGGACCAAAAACAATGCTTGTTTTACTGTTTACTTCCGATAACAGCCTGGAAATGTCCTCGAGAAAACCGTCGTCTTGAAAAGAGTAGCCGTTAAAATACAAATACCGGGAATTATTAATCACATCGATGTCATAATCTTCGTACCGGAGGAAAGGGTTTGCTCCCCGGTCGTCGATAAAGAACCTTT
>JAFGHZ010000062.1 GCA_016929875.1 Dehalococcoidales bacterium | reverse complement strand
CCCGCCAATGTCAAGGTTGTCGGAGTGCGCTTCAAGAGAGCGGGGAGAATCTATTATTTCGACCCGGCGGGATTCGAACTGGAATTGAACGACGCGGTGGTGGTGGAGACAGCCCGGGGACAGGAAGTAGCACGTGTGGCAATCCCACCGAAACAGGTGCTGGCAAGCGAAATAGAAGCGCCGTTGAAGCCCGTGGTGCGTAAAGCCGAGCCGTCGGAAATACAGCGTAATGCCGAAATGGAAACCAAAGAAAAAGAGGCGATGGCAGAGTGCAACAAAATGGTCACCCGTCTCAGCCTGCCGATGAAGCTGCTGGCCGCAGAATACAGTCTGGACGGCGGACACCTCACGTTTTTCTTCAGTGCCGCCGAGAGGGTGGATTTCCGCGAACTGGTACGGGAACTGGCGGGCCGTTTCAAGGTGAGAGTGGAGTTGAGACAGGTCGGTGCCAGAGACGAAGCCAAGATTTGCGGCGGTTTCGGACGGTGCGGGCGACAGCTTTGCTGTAACACCTTTCTGTCGGAGTTCGTGCCGATTTCCATCAAGATGGCGAAAGAGCAGGATTTGCCACTCAATCCGTTGAAGATATCCGGTGTCTGCGGCCGTCTGCTCTGCTGTCTGGCTTACGAGCATACTTTCTACCGCGAGATGAAAGCCATGATGCCCAGGAACGGACAAACCGTCACCACTTCGCTGGGAGAGGCACATGTCGTCGGGAGTAATCCTCTGAAGGGGACGGTCGTCGTGGAGCTGGAAAGTCAGGTGACGGTGGAATTACCGCTAGGCGATGTAAAAGTATCGGGACCGCCGGTAGCCGTCAAGCCGGAAAATAATAACGAAGACAAGGAACTCGAGGGGCTAAAAGAGAACGGGGCAACGGAAGAGGAGAAAGGATAGTAAATTTATTTCACAATGCATTTCCGGAACGTGTCCCACGCAAGTTCATAACCGTGCTCTAAATCGAATTTGTAGCCGTTTAGAGCCCAGATATTTACCAGCCCCTCTACCATTCCGAAGAAAAGCAGAGCCGTTCCGTCAAGGTCGAGGTCTTTGCGCAATTCGCCGGATTTTATTCCTTTGACAAGAAGCCTTTTGATGCCGTCCAGATACTTGTCGATAATCCTTGCCATCCGCCGGTTCAATCTCTTGTCGCCCAGGCTGATAATTTCAGCCATCACCTGGAAAGAGATACCCTGCCTCTGTTTGATAGCGGACAAATGCCCGATGAGAATATTGTCCAAGATCTCCAGATACGAACCGCTATTTTCGATACCGGCAGTGATGTCTCCCAGTAAATCGTCTTCAATGCTGTCGGTCAGCAGGGACAATATGTCCCGTTTGCTGCTGAAGTGGCGATAGACAGCCCCTTCGGAGAGCCCGACTTCCTTAGCGATTGCCCTTACGGTAACATTCTCGCTGCCGTGCTTGATAATCAGTCTTTTAGCAGCTGCTACTATCTGGTCTTTCCTGATTTCCGTGTTCCTGCGGTACTGTACCATCTTATTGTCCTCTGGAATACAAGTCTGTCCAATGTGCAAGTATTAACTAATTTTAACGCAGAACCAACCAGCAAACAATGATGGCGGCGATTATTATCAGGATAAGGATGGAGATGCGTTTGACTTCGGATAGAATTTCTTTATAATCGCCGAAGGTCTTCGTCGATGCAAGAGAGGTCTTACGTAATTGCTGGGGAGACGGAGATGGAGATAGAGGTGCTGGTTTAGCGAGCGTGTCTGTTATGCCAGGAGCGGGAAGGGCAGTTTTCCTCTTGTGACGGTTCGAGTTATATTTTTGCTTACCCTTCCACGATTTTTTACCCACTAACTCTCCTTGAGAATATTAAGTAATCAAACAATTACTTAATATAAGATACTACACAGCTAATTCTTTGTCAAAGAAAGAGATTTCAGCTTGATTCAGGGGCTATGACACGGCAAATAAAAGGACTTGACAAAATACGGTATTGTGATAAAATGTAAGTGCTTGTTAACTTACATAGCAATCGTCCTCATTATCAAGCCCCGCCAATAATTAATGCTAACAACGGAGGGGTACTATGTTCAAAAGAATTTTAGTATGTCTCGACGGCTCTGCATTTGCCGAAACAATCCTTCCTTATGCTATCAAACAGGTCAAGCACAGCAAGGGGAAAATATACCTCTTGAGTGTAAATCATCCTCTTCCCCAGATGGTCGCCCATTCGCTAGTAACGAGACCTCCTTACAGCGGTGCATCGGCGGGTATGGTGCTGAGGCTGAAGGAGATGGAAATCGAGTCATATCTGAATAAAGTGGCGGATTATCTCAGGGGCGAAGGGGTAGAGGTGGAATGTATTTCGTTCGTAGGGAATGTGGTAGATATTATCCTGAAGTGTATCCAAGATAACGGTATCGACCTTGTCGCGATGACAACCCATGCTTATAAAGGCTGGAAGCGCCTTATTTTCGGTAGTACTACGGAACAAGTATTGAGAGAAAGCGATATACCTGCCCTGGTAATAAATCCGAATTCACCCCCGGAAGAGGGGGACGGTCTCACTGCGGAGCCCAGTGCCGATAACACAGGTGCATCGGGTATATCCTAGAGCAAAATCCGAGGGCATACATTCAATTCCCAATTCATGGGTGCACGGATCCTGAAATCGGTCACGGGATGCGGGGGAGAAAAGGGAACTATTACAATGGCGCAGCGCAGAAATACTCTAATCAGAAGAAAACAAATCATAGACGCGGCACGAAAAATCATAATCAATCGCGGGAGCGAATATATAACTATCCGGGAAATAGCCTGCCAGGTCGGTATTTCGGAAGCAGACGTGTATCGGCATTTTAAAAGTAAGGGCGATATCTTGAGCATCCTGGCGCAAAATACGGAAACCAGTCTTATAGCCGATATCCAGAAAGCGCATACTAACAACGGGTCGACCTTGCAAACCGTGAATTTCATACTCAGAAAGCACATATCTGCCGTCGAGCAGCGGAAGGGGATATCTTTCCAGGTCATTACTGGTGTTGCCATTCTCGGTAACGGCGAGATAAACAGGCAATTCTCGGGAATCGTGAATAATTACGTATTGAAGATTGCGGCTCTGATATCGAGCGGAATAAAATCCGGAGAAATAAGAGAAGATATTGAGCCGGTATCGGCGGCTATAATGCTCTACGGGATGATTCAGGGTCTGACCAATGTCTGGACACTAAACAATCATGACTTCAATCTGATTGAAAGGTACGCATATTTGTGGGACATCTTTAAGAGAGCCGTTGCGAAATTCAAAACCGATGCTGACTTGGGTGTGAAGGAGAAATAGGATGATAGCACTCTTCGTAAGTGTAGACTCGCCAATGGTTTTAAAAATACTGATACCGATTGCGATAGCTGTTGGTGTGTCGGTTATCTGTTTGTTAGTGTGGAAACTCCTTTACATGGGGTTAACCCGGTGGACCAAACGCGCCAGGGTAAAATTCCTAGATAGTGCCCTGCAGATGATAAACAGGACGCTTTTTTTCTGGTGTTTCATAGCCGGTGTTTATGTCGGGATAAAAACATCCCTGTTACCCGAAAACTGGACCGATACTGCCGACAATGTGATGGCTGGTTTACTGATTGTTTCCGTTGCGTTGCTTATTGCAAGCTTCGCAGGTGCAGTAATCGCTTTCTATACGAGCAAAGCCAAGCTCGCGGCCTCGAGAGCGGATTTACTCCAGAACTTCGTGCGCGGAACAATTCTATTGCTGGGAGTTTTTGTCTTACTGGGTACTTTTGATGTAGATATAACCAGTTTGATAGCGGCTTTAGGAATCGGTTCTCTAGCCGTTGCCCTGGCTTTACAGGAGACACTCTCCAACTTCTTTTCCGGCATTTACATACTGTTGGGTAAAAATATAAGAAACGGGGATTACGTTAAGGTAAATTCCGATGTGGAAGGCTATGTCGTAAACATAGGCTGGAGAGCTACCACGATAAGACCGTTTCAGAATACCCTGGTGATAGTTCCGAATTCCAAGTTAAGCCAGTCCATCGTCACGAACTTCAGCCTGCCGGAACCGTGGATTCAGATAATTATGCCTATAAACGTGAGTTACGATACGGATGTAGACAAATTAGAGAGGATTCTGCTGGAAGAAGGGAAACGAGCGATAAAAGAGGTCGATGGGATTCTTCCCGAATTCGAACCAGTAGTCAGATTTTTGCCAGGTTTCGGGGATTTTTCTTTGAATTTCGTTTTTGTCGTCAGGGTAAAGCAGTTCGTGGACCAGTATATCGTTCAGCACGAACTAAGAAAAAGGATACTGAAGCGTTTTCGCGCGGAGGGTATCGAGATACCCTTCCCGATACGTACCATCCAGATGAGCAATCCCAAAAAAGTTACAAAAGGAGAGGACAGTGGGGCCAAGGGCTATACGGGTGAAAGCGGAAGGGCTGTTTCTTGATTACGACGGGACTATCGGTCCGGTCAATGTTCCCAGGGAGGAATCTGCGGTCTCTAAAGAAACAGTCGACACTTTGTATCGTATCAAGCAATTAGTCCCGATAGGGATTATAACGACCAAGAGTTTGCCTTTTATAATATCCAGGACCCCTTTTGCCAGTGCTTGGTGCGGTGTCGCCGGGCTGGAGACGAAGATAGGGGATGAAGAATGTCTGGATGCTGCGGCCGAGAAATCAATACCGTTAGTATCGCTGGCGCTGAAAAAAGTCCGGGAGCTGAGCCAAAATAACCTGTATATCGAGGAAAAATGCGATTTAAAAGGAAGGGTTTTAGCCTTCTGCGTGGACTGGAGGTATTATCCGGAACCGCAAGTAGCGAAGAAGATGGCGGATCAGGCAGCAGTCTTATGTAAGTCGATGGGTTTAGTCGTGGACGAATACCCGAACCGGCCCTTTTTCGATGTTTATCCCTGCCGGGTGGACAAGGGGAAAGCTCTATCACAATTGAAAAGCAAACTCGGTGTAAAAAAAATAATGTATCTGGGCGATTCGAAAGCCGATAATACAGCGTTCGAAGTTGCCGATATCGGCATTGGTGTTTTACATGAAGAATCCGTGAGCGGTTTATTATGCGATTATTACATAAAATTTGAAGAAGTGAATAAATTTTTTCGCCGTCTCCTAAAAAAACAGATGGTATTCGATGAGAACTTCCCCGAGGTTTCGTCGAACCCGGCGGGAGAGGAGATTTAAATATGCAAAAGTGTATCGGTGTCATAATGTACCAGACGAGTAGCAGCAAAGGGCAGGAATTAGTGGCGCAGCGCATGGTAAGAGAATTCAATAAGCTGGGGCAGAGAGCTTATTTGATTACCAGCCTTTTTCATGACGACAAAGAGGTGATTCCGTCTGAAATTCTCAGAAAAGGTACGGGATATTTATACTCTGAAGACAGCGCATTAGATATCCCGGTGATACGTGTGGATAGCTATATAGCCAAGTGGCCGCCGCGCCGTATTATCTTCCGCGACTTCATGCAGACCCTCGAAGCGCTGGTCGATAAGTACGGCATCAATGTATTGATAACGCACAGTACGCTCTGGAACGGACCGGAGGATGCAGCCAAGTTCGCTATTTGGCGCAGGGATATGTGCCAAATGGGAGGGTATAAAGACCCAATCGTATTCTGTCATATGTCGCATCTGCAAGAAGCGTCCCCGTTAAGATACTCTTTGAACGAACTGACATTCAGAACAGCCTGGAGCAAGTTTTCTTTAGCCAAGATTATAGATACGGCAAATCTTATCCTGGTGGTGACGCCGGACGAGAAGGCTTCTCAGGTGAAAATGGGAGCCAAACCGGGGAAATGCTTCCTTTTCCCGGGCGGGGTCGACGACGAGTCGTTCCTTCGCTTTGTGTCCGAAGACGGTAATGAATTCTTCAAAAAGTATAAGATAAATCCCGATACCCGCATCGTGTCATATTTAGGCACTATTGAAGAAAGAAAGAATCCTATGGCGGTTCTAAAGATCGCAGAAAAATTGAAAGATGTGAAGAACCTTCGTTTCATCCTCGCCGGGAGGGGCGGGTCGAATTATGCCAGAGAGGTAGAAAAAGCGATTCAAACTTTGCCGAATGTGATTTACATAGGCGAAATAGACGAAATAAGTAAAAATCAGCTGATTAAAGCGTCATACTTGAACATAGTCATGAGTCGGCTTGAAGCACTGGGGATTGCCCAGCTGGAATTTATGTACAATGGAGTGCCGGTGGTTACTTCGGGTGTGGGAGGACAATCGTGGGTGGTGCAGGACGGGGTCGAAGGTTACCACGCGAAGGGGCCCGATGATATCGACGGTGCCGCCGATGCTATCTTGCGCCTGCTACATGATGAGAAGAAATACAATCAGATGTCTGCCAACGCCAAGGAAAAAGCGGGCAAATTAACCATCTCCAATCTTGTGAGAGAACTGGACAATGCTATCGATCAAGAGATGATAAAAGAGAACAAGCTCACAACCATCCCTCCGGAGGTACAGAGTACCCTGGCAGAACCTGAATATGCGCTGAAATCCTGGAGGTCGGGTACTTCAGGCGTAGTTGCAACCAATAAAAGAGTCTTTATCAGACAAGGCTCCATCTCGCGAAGAGTAACGGAACTGCGTTATACGGATATCAAAGCAATCGAGCACACGAGAAGATATCCATGGCGAACATTAGTCACCGGATTGATAATCTCGATATTCTTCCTCGTTGCCCCCGCATTACGCTCGCTACTCTCAAATACCTTCGTCGCTCATGTCGAGAATTTGTTACACGACATAGCAAGCGTTCTTCCGGCCTTTTTCTCTTCGGTCGCATTCACGCAGTTTATTTTGCCCCTGCTTCCTCTCTTAGTTTGTACAGTGATATTTTTTGCAGGGGCAAGGTCCGGATTCAAAATATACGGAGAGGGAATAAAACCGCTCTATTTAACACGGCGATTCCGAGATACAATCGGGTTTATCCGTGAGCAGGTAGATAATGCAACACTCCGAACAACCCAGTAAAGTTTGAGGAGACAGGACATGAGCATAGTCGATGGATGTCTTCAAAAGGCGTTGGAGGTTATGAAGGCCAACTCCACCGAGTTCGGATTTATAGCTTCAACCGGTAGAGCTAATTGTATCTGGAACAGGGACGGTAGTTTTACCTGCCTTGGCGCTATGCTGACGGGAGACAAGGAAATCATTGCTACTGCCAAGCGGACATTGATTACTCTGCAAGAGAGACAAACTATTCTGGGGCAGATGCCGAATGTTATATATCTCGACTCTCCAAAGGTAAATTACTATGCGGTCGATGCTACTGCCTGGTGGATTATCGCAGTGCATTGCGTCTGGCATATGACAGGAGATATCGAATTCCTGAATTCCCTCAAGTCATCGGTCGAGAAAGCAATTACCTGGCTCAACTACCAGACAATAGACCCTTCGGACCTGATAATCTCGCCGCCTGCGGCGGATTGGATGGATTCTTCCATTCAGAGGTGGGGCAAGGTTCTCTATAACAATATTCTTTACTATAAGGCGCTACTATGCGCCAATGAAATTTTAGGCAGTACCGGTAAAGAGAAATCGGTTGCGATAGATAAGATAAAAGCCTGGGTGAATCTGCTTTTCTGGCCGACGGAGATGGTGAAGGACTGGATTTCGGGATGGGGTTCGGAGTTTTACGAGGATGCGATAGACCCGGACCGCGACCATTATCTGAATTACCTGTCCTTTGAAAGCTATGACACCCACTGCGACGTAACATCTAACTGTCTGGCGATTATCTGGGACATTGCCAACAGAGAGAAGCGAGATAAGATACTGGGCTATATCCGGCAGAGGCGGCTGTCCGACCCCTTCCCCATACAGGTCCTCGGCCCGCCGATTTTTCAGCCCTCTATTTCGTGGAATCCCAAGATAGACCTTTACCGTCCCTGTGAAGGGCAAAATCTGCCTTATTGTTATCATAATTCGGGAATCTGGACATGGGTCGGCGGATTGTATATCGCCGCCTTGGTCAAAGCCGGAATGCGTCCTCTGGCAGAGAAGGAATTAATAAGTCTGGCGGAGGCTAATAAACTCGGTATAGAGGGGGAATGGGAATTCAACGAATGGCTCCACGGCAAGACGGGTAAACCGGGGGGAGATCTGAAGCAGACATGGAATGCCGCGGGCTATGTTATCGCCTATAAAGCCGTAGCCGAAGGCATATTCCCTTGGCAATCTACCAGATAATGTATTTTAGTGTCGAATACTCGTGGTATTACTTCTTGGGGGAAGAAATATGGACAAATTATACGGGGGCATCGAAGCGGGCGGGACATGGTTCGTCTGTGCCGTGGGAACGGGGCCGGACAATTTATCAGTGGAGACGAAGTTCCACACTACTACTCCGACGGATACTATTAACAATGCGATAGATTTCTTTCGCGAGCAGGCAAAGAAGTATCCCCTGACAGCTATCGGTATCGGCGCTTTCGGTACTGTCGATATGAATCAGGCATCCCCGACGCACGGGCATATTCTTGCTACGCCGAAAACAGGCTGGGCGAATACCGACTTTGCGGGAATGGTCCGAAAGGCACTTGATGTCCCGACATATATCGATACCGATGTGAATCTGGCGGCTCTAGCCGAGCATCGATGGGGATTAGCCCAGGGTCTCGACACCTTTATTTACATGACCGTAGGGACGGGAATCGGAGGGGGCGGAATGGTAAACGGGAAGTTGATACACGGTTTAATTCATCCCGAAATGGGACATATCCGCGTACCACATGACTGGAATCGCGACCCTTTTCCCGGTACTTGCCCTTTTCACGAAGACTGTCTTGAAGGATTGGCATCGGCTAAGGCTCTGGAGCATAGATGGGGACAACTGCCGGAGACTTTACCTCCCGACCATCAGGCATGGCTTCTGGAGGCGGATTATCTTGCCCTGGGATTATCAGATTTGATATGCACTCTGTCGCCCCAGCGCATTTTGATGGGGGGCGGAGTTATGGGACAAGCACAACTGTTTCCGCTGATAAGGGAAAGGGTACAGCATATACTCAATGGATATATCAATGTCACGGAAATCCTCAAAGAAATCGATAAATATATTGTTCCTCCTGCCCTAGGCAATCGAGCAGGAGTTCTAGGAGCAATCGCGCTGGCCTCTCAATCCGGTAAATAGACAAATCAACCCAGTAATATGTTATGCTGGGATAACCATCTTTTTAACGCGAGACGAAGGGTAAAATAATTTGGTCTGGATACAATTCGTTATATGCCTGGGGATAATCATTATCGCCGGCACAAGGCTGTCGAGATACGGTGATATCATTGCCGAAAAGACCGGACTGGGGCATGTCTGGGTAGGGATGGTACTGCTGGCTACGGTGACTTCGCTGCCGGAAGTCGCGACCGGAATCAGTGCCTCAGCCGTAATACAGAATCCCGATCTTGCTCTAGGCGACCTTTTTGGCTCGAACTTGATAAACCTGGCAATTATTGCCATAATCGATGTGCTCTACACCAAGGGGCCGGTGCTTCATTTATTAGGCAGCGGACTCGTGCTAACCACCATCCTCAGCGTATTATTGATTGTAGTTGCCGCAACCTCCATCCTCCTGGCGCAGAGTTTTTTTAGCGTAAGCATTCTGGGTCTGGTTGGAGTTTCTTCTCTGATATTATTGTGTCTGTACTTGATGGCACAGTATATGTTGTTCCGTTTTAAATCCAGGCAATCGGCTACACCCGATAGTTCGGAGTCTCAAAACGAAACCTCCGCGCCAACAACTTCTTTGAAGAAAACCTTATTGTATTTCGGGTTTGCGGCGCTGGCAATCGTCGGTGCCGGAGTCTGGCTGGGGTTTATCGGCGATGACATAGTGAACTCCACTGGTTTGAAAGCAAGCTTCGTGGGGACATTATTCCTGGCAATCAGTACCTCCGCACCGGAGATAGTCGTGTCGATTTCAGCGGCACGAATAGGGGCACTGGAGATGGCGGTTGCCAATGTCGTCGGCAGCAACCTGTTCAATATGGGGATAGTCATTTTCCT
>JAFGHZ010000061.1 GCA_016929875.1 Dehalococcoidales bacterium | reverse complement strand
GCAAATTTCACTTTCAGTGCTGAGGAGCAGGAATTTTTCCAGACCAAGGGTTATACCAACGAACCGAAGCGCTGTCCCACATGCCGTCAGGCAAGGAAATCAGAACGCAATACCAGAAATGGTCGGCGCCAGATGTTCCCGGTAAAGTGTGCAGAGTGCGGTAAAGACACTGAAGTGCCTTTTGAGCCTCGTAGTGATAGACCGGTTTATTGTAACGATTGTTACAATAAGATCAAAGCGCAAAGATAAGGTTGCTTTGAAAAATGAGGGCATGTACAAGGTTGGCAAAATCAACCTGTACATGCCCTTCGAATTTTTATATAATAGCCTGAGATTAATAGTGATAAGGGGACTTGAGGATGAGAATATACGTAGGTAATCTGTCTTATGCTGTTACCGAGGATGAGTTGCGGCAGGAATTTTCAGCTTTTGGTGAAGTAGCTTCCGTGAATATTATTATCGACAGGTATAGTGGGCGCTCTAAGGGTTTCGGTTTTGTAGAAATGAACACAAAAGCGGAAGCCGATGCGGCTATTACGGCACTTAACGGGAAAGCAGTGAAGGACCGTACACTGGTTGTTAATGAAGCCCGCCCCCGCTCCGAAGACGGTAAGCGGTAATATCATCAAGAAAACAGTCGGGACGACTATTTTATAACTACGGTCAAATTGAAAGTGTTGACAGCTTGCTCCCCACCTTCCCATGGTCGGCTGTATTCCATTGTGATGGTTGTCGTTCCGGCTTTAAGAGCTCTGAAAGTCCAGATTTCCGTACCGCCGGCACCGACGAGTCCGCTGGTGGGAGCTTCATATTGGCTGTCTGTTTTTTGAATCAAGCCCGTGTCGCCGATCTCTTTGAGTTCCCACTGAAAGCCGGTCGTTTGGTTCGATGACAAACTGACTGTCAATGTACCGCCGACGCCGATTTTGATTTCTTTGCCCGAATGAGAATCGTCTACCGAGACCTGTTTCGGGGCCGATGTGCAAGCCATCAATGCTAGTAGTGTAATAGTAACTACGCCAATCAAGAACAACTTTAGTTTCATTTTATCTCCCGTATTGCCAGTTTACATATAAAACGCTTTTCTTTAACATTCGTTAGTCTGAATTATGAGCGATTTTAATTAATCTTGCAATTCAGCTGCGCGTGATTGACTTTGCCTTTTAGAGCATTTTTGATATAATGCAATCAATTGTAGTGGTTTAATTACAGGTAATCTCAGGGGGTGGTTTCCATCGCCAAGAAGATACTTGCTATTGAAGACGATCCTAGCTTTTCCAGATACCTCGGTTATATGTTGACGAAAGAGGGCTACGAGGTAATAACCGCAGGCAATGGCTTGGCGGGTTTGAGAAAAGCCCGGGAGGAAAATCCCGACCTGGTCATACTGGACGTAATGTTGCCCGGGCTGGACGGTTTCGAGGTTTGTCATCGTCTGCGCGACGATCCGAAAACGGCAAAACTGCCAGTCTTGATGCTGTCGGCTAAAGGGCAGGATGCCGATAAGACAACGGGGCTGCGTGTCGGCGCTAACGAATTCCTCAGCAAACCAATAGAGAGAGAAGTGCTGCTCAGCAAAATTAAAGAATATTTACCTGGCGATACGAATTAGCTACTCTTTTTATCCTTTTCGCTTAAAATCCGCTCTACTGCTTCGAACAGTTTGCCGAGTTCCTCCGATTTACTAAAGTAATCGGTTGCGCCAATCGAGAGGGCTTTGACTCTGCCGCCGTCGATATCGATACCAGTCACTATGACGATATGGATATCTGATGTTTGCGGGTTGTTTTTCAGGGCGGTAATGACTTCATACCCGTTCATTTCCGGCATATTCAGGTCCAGAAGGATGAGATCGGGGCGGTTTTGTTCCACTTCATGAAGCGCTTCTTTACCGTTGTGGGCAGCGTAAGTCGTAAACCCACGTTTCTTCAGTTCGAACTCAAGCGATTTGACCAGTGCTTTATCGTCGTCGACTACCAGGATGGTCTTCTGAGAGCCGCTTAATAATCGGTTTACTTTTTGTAGTAAAACTTCGATGTTGAAGGGCTTGGTAACGTAATCATTAGCCCCCAGACGTTGTACCTTCGACTTGTCCTCGATAACCGAAACGATGAGTATCGGAATGTTTTTCGTAGTCAGGTCATTTTTGAGTACCGTCGTGGCATCAAAACCGTCTATATCGGGCATTACGATGTCCATAGTTATCAGGTCGGGATGGAATTTTCTTGCCATCTCTATGGCTTCTTTGCCTCCCGAAGCCTCGATGACTTGGTAGCCGCGGGTGGTGAGTTCGTGACAGATAGAGCGCCGGATGTTGGCTTCATCATCGACTACGAGGATCGTTTTTCCTGCAGCCGGTGCTGAAGCGGATACTTTGTCTTCGATTTTCAAAGCCGTAGGAGATATTTTCTGTACGACCGGCAAAGTGAAGAAGAAGGTACTACCCTTGCCCAGTTCGCTCTCTACCCATATTTTGCCGCCATAGTGTTCTATTATCTCTTTGCAGATTGGTAAGCCCAGTCCGGTCCCTTTAGGTCTGTCTTTCAGTGCGTCACCCACCTGGCTGAACTTTTCGAAAATCGTCTGGTGATGTTCCGGGGCAATGCCGATGCCTGTGTCTTTAATACTGACTGTCACCATACGGGGGCCTTCTTCACCGGTGTCTTTCCCGGTTGAGTGTGCGCCGATACTGATTTCTCCCCCTTCCGGTGTGAATTTTATGGCATTACCCAGTAGATTTGTCATCACTTGCACCAGTCGGTCTTTGTCCGACCATACCATCGGCAATTGCGGCTCTATGTCGTAGTTAATTTTCAGGTTGGTTTTGTCAATCAGAGAACGGTTGGCGGTGGTGGCGGTTTCAATAGCCCATGGCATAGAAACCTCGGTCGTTTCCCATTGCATGCGTCCCGCCTGGATCTTGGAGATGTCGAGGAAATTGTTTATCAGTCTGGTAAGGCGTTCACTTTCCTCATTGATAATACCGAGGAACTCCTTTTGAGTCGCTCTATCTTCTTCGTAGGTGAGCAAAATTTCCGCGAAGCTCTTGATCGAGGTCAGGGGAGTACGTAATTCGTGGGAAACTGTCGACAGGAAACCATCTTTCAACTTATCGAGCTCTTTCAGACGTTGATTTGCTTCTTCCAGTGCTTTGACCTTTTCCTGAAGTTCGGCTTCCATTTTTTTACGTTCCGTAATGTCTACCGAAGCACCTCTGATGCCGACGATTTTGTTTTCAAGGATAATAGGTGCCTCGTAGATAATGACGGGAAAAGTAGAACCGTCTTTTCTGAGTTCCGTGTATTCGACAGGCCCTATGTCCTCTCCTTGTAGAAGGCGTTCGGTATTTTTGGACGCCCGCTTTCTGTCTTCCGGGATTAAAACCTCAAGCATGTTATCTGAGACCGGGTCGTTCGGTGCTAATCCGATTGACCTGTGAGCTTCTTTATTGACGTAGGTAAATTGTCCGTTGTTATTGATTTCGAAAATACTCAACGGCAGCATATTTGCCAGTTCCATGAAGCGTGCCTGGCTTTCCTCGAGGGCGATTTCAGCCATTTTCCGTTCGGTAATATCTACGGCGGCTACCCGGCTGGCAATGGTTTTGCCTTCGGGGTTGCTGATTGGTTCTACCGAGAGACTAACCCACACACGCTCGCCGTCTTTCGTTTGCATTTCTACTTCTTCGTCGCGAATAGTTTTGCCTGAAGCAGACCGGATGAAGATTGCCCTGGCCCGCTCTTTTCCGAGCGGTGTGTCCGCATAGAAATCGACAATAGATTTGCCGACCATCTCGTTCATGGAATAGCCGAGCAGCTTGGTTGCTTTATTATTGGACGTCTGTATAATGCCATCGGCGCCGGTTGAGAAAAAGGCAATAGGTGACTGACTGTACAGGTCGTGATACTGGTTTTCACTTTTCTCAAGCGATTCCCACGCCAGACTATTGGAGAGAGCGAGGGCTAGGGAGTCGGCGAGACCTGATACAAGCCGTACGTCTTCATCATCGAAGCCATCGGGCTTGTTGGCAAGCCCGATCAGTCCGACCGATTTTTCACCGATAATCAGCGGCGCAAAGAGAACATTGTTTATCCGCGAGTGACCTTCAGGTATAAATTGCGCCCATTGACTATCAGGGAAGTCATTTTGATATATCGGTTTGTCGGGTTTATGTATTTCTCCTCTTAAACCATGCACCGGCATATGTAAGGAAGGGTCGACGTTGCATGCGAATTCGTCCGAATCAAGAAATACGACCTCATTTTTCGTCCCTTCTTCACTTCGTAATGCAATGTATCCATCAGTAGCTCCGGTGATCTTTTTGCAGATGCTGAACACTTCTCTGGCGGCGTCTTTGAACTGGCGATGTTTCAGAACGGCACGATTTGCTTCCAGTAGCCCTGAAACCTCGCTCATACTTTCCTGTGAAAAACGTAGTGCCTGGCGGAGAGCGATCTCCATTTTCTTGCGTTCGGTGATGTCTATAAAGCAACCCAGGGACGCCCGTTTGCCTTCGTGGATGATGGAAGCGACTATCTCCATTGCCCATTTTTCCTCGCCCGCTTTGGTGATAATCCTGAATTCGAGGGGTGAAACCGGTCCTCCTTTTAACATACGTATTGCGTTCTCTTTGACTTTTTGCAGGTCATCCTGATGCACCAGGTTCAGAGACCGCATCTTGAGCAATTCATCCTCACTGTAGCCGGTAATCGCCTGGAACTGTGGATTGACAAAATAGAAGTTGCTATCGCGGACAATATAGATACCTATCGGTATATTTTTAACCAGCGCGGCGTATAAGTTTTGCGTTTGTTTCTGTCCGGTGATGTCATGCATTACAGTAAAGCAATAAGTTTCCCCTTCGAAATCGAAGAAATTGTTATTGATGTTCAACCACCGGGATTCGCCATGGGCATCAGGTAAGGTTTCTTCTATTGAATAAGACGTAAGGGTAACGGTGTTGCGATTGAAAGTCTCAAGATGCCGGGCTTTATTTTCACCGGACACAGGTAGAATTTCGAAGAAAGCTTTACCTGCAAAACTATCATTCTTTTTACAGAAGATATCTCTGAATGCCTGGTTTGCTTGAAGGATAATGCCCTCGGTATTCAGTAGTAGCGCAGGGTCGGGCATGGCATCGAAAACAAGTTCCAGGCACTTTTTATCGAGTTTATGCGACCGTTTGCCCTTTTCAGTCTTCATATCGGTTACCTCACTTCTGACGGCAACTCCAGTACTTCTATTTAACTCATACCCGTTGTTTTCAAAGTTATCCCAACAGGTTCTTTACTTTAGTGACTATGTCCATCGGGCTGAAAGGTTTGGTAATGAATTCGTCGGCACCTGCTTTGATGCCCTGCTCTTTATCCGATTCCTGTCCTTTGGCTGTCAGGATAATGACGTGAGTGCTTTTGAGTTCCGGCGATTTTTTTATCTCCTCACAGACTTCATACCCGTTCTTTTTTGGCATCATCACATCGAGAAATACGATATCCGGACGGGCTTGTCGTATTTGGTTGAGAGCTTCCTCTCCGTTCGATGCCGAAGATACCTTGTAGCCCGCTTTTTGCAGAACGAATGTCAATGACCTGACCACGTGTGCTTCGTCATCGGCTATCAGTATTGTTTTGTTACTCATTCGGCGCTCCTTAGTGTTGGGAATAAAATTATTTATTATTTGTTTAGCTTTTACCAGTCATGATAATGTAATTTCCCTTGACATCAAACGTACCATAGTTTACAATAACGACACTCGTATTACAATATTGCAATTTTCAGGATGTAAATAACTAGACGGGAGGTAAACATGAAAAGCCTTTTGCGGAGACTGCGCCGGAATGAGTCAGGTTTTACCTTGGTGGAATTACTCATTGTAATTGCTATCATCGGTGTTCTGGCGGCAATCATCATACCCAATGTTACCGGCCTCGCCGGGAGTGGTAAAACGGAAGCTGCCGCGGCGGAGAAAGTCTTAGTACAGACGGCTATGGACAGGATGATGACCAAAGCAGGTTTGACTACGGTTACAGCCGTAGTTACTGCTACTAGCGATATGACTGCTTTCCCCGATGCTACACATCCTCTCTATCCCGACCACCTGAGAACTGCCACAACCAAGGGTACGTATACCTGCACCACGTCAGGATTGATTACCCAGGTCAGCACAGGTTATTAAACACTCATTAGCTTACAGATATTGGTATATCGGAGGTCAATATCAGACCTCCGATATGGCTGTTCTGATTATCTCTCTATGTCCCTGATGCGGGAGTGAAGTATGGAAAGAGGAAACTTACAGGATGACAACTCATTCAGCCGCAAGAGCCTGGGAGAATTACTTGTTGAAGAGAAGCTGATTACTCCCGAGCAACTTGATAATGCTATTAAGATTCAACAGATGCAGGGTGGCAGGCTCAGTGAAATTCTCGTGAATCAGGGAGTGGTGAAGGATAAAGATTTAGCCGCTATCCTCAGTGTCAAACTCAATATCCCTCTCATTGACTTGCAGAGACATAAAATCCAGCCGGAAGCTTTGCGTTTGATTCCGGAAGACACTGCCCGGAAGCATACATTGATTCCACTCGATGTAGTCGGTAATTCTCTGGTGGTGGTTATGGCCGACCCTCAGGATATACAGACAATCGAGGATATCAAAGCCCAGGTCAAGATGAACATCGAAGCGGCCCTAGGTATATCCACCGATATTTTGAGAGCAATAGACCTTAATTACCGGTCTGTGGCAGAAATAGAGAAGCAGGTAAAGGAATTTGCTCCGTCGAAAGCGGAAGAACTCACAGTCGTTACTCCTGAACTCGTAGCAAGAACGCCAATATCCCAGACCCTGGAGTTGTTGCTGACCCAGGCGGTAAGGGACAGGGCTTCGGATATTCATATCGAACCGCAGGAAGACAGATTGCGCATCCGTTTTCGTATCGATGGGATTCTGCACGACGTTTTATCTTTGCCCAAGGGTGCTCATGTTCCGCTGGTGTCCCGCATTAAAGTCCTGGCGGATATGAACATCGCAGAACAGCGGCGGCCGCAGGACGGACAGTTCTCCGTGAATGTAGCCGGAAGAGATATCGATATCCGTACTGCCAGTATTTCTACAATTTACGGCGAAAAGGTGACTTTGCGTATTCTGGACAAGGCGCTATCCCTCTTTACTTTGCCTCAACTCGGCTTGCTCCCCGATTCCCTGAAGAAATTTCAGAGGATGATGAAAAGTCCTTTCGGACTTGTACTGGTTGGCGGTCCCACGGGTTCAGGGAAAACCACGACCCTTTATGCTCTTATCAACAGTCTGAACCGTACCGAAAGTAATATTATGACAGTTGAAGACCCGGTCGAATACCATTTTGCGGATATCAATCAGACCAAGGTTAATCCCAAGGCGGGTATTACCTTTGCCAACGGTTTGCGTTCGATTATGAGGCATGACCCCGACGTGATTCTGGTAGGTGAAATTCGTGATAACGAGACGGCGACAATTGCCGTTCAGGCGGCGCTAACAGGCCATCTGGTACTTTCTTCAGTCCATGCTAACGATTCGGTCGGAGTACTTTTCCGGATGGTCGACCTCGGCATCGAGCGTTATCTTCTTGCCTCTACTCTGATTGGCATTTCCACACAGCGTATGATACGTCGTCTTTGCCCTCATTGTCTGTCCCCTTATGAGCCGTCGCCGGAGGAGTTGGCACTTTATGATGAAGAATTGTCGGAACGCCCCCAGAAGTTTTACGGGAGCGGTATCGGTTGTAATCTGTGCGGTAACATCGGTTATCAGGGTCGAACCGGAATTTTCGAGACACTGTTAATGAGCGAAGAAATCCGCAGGATGTTGCTCACTAATGTGAGTGCTGTAGATATTAAGGCGCAGGCTCTCAGAGAAGGGATGGTAACCATGAAACATGACGGAATGCTCAAAGTAAAGCAGGGTATCACTACCGTCAATGAGGTAATGCGCAGTGTTTTCTCCATCGGCTAAAACTCGTAGTGTCTGAGGAGGAAGTGTGACCTATCGTTATCAGGCCTATACCGCGAGTAAAAAACTGGTTGATGGTACTATCGAAGCCGCCAATGAAACTCTGGCGGAAGAGGCCCTGTATCAGGCCGGTTATAAATATATCATCAGTTTGAAAGCTGCACGCCCGCGAGCCACTGTGGCGGCTCTCATACCCACTCTTTTCGGAGTCAAGACTCAGGATGTGATTGAATTTTCACGCCAGCTGGCAACCTTTGTCGAATCCGGTGTATCTCTACACATGGCTTTGCAACTGGTAGAAGAACAGGTTTCGAAACAGGCTCTCAAAGCTATCGTATCGGGACTTGCCCGGAAACTCCAGGAGGGCAGTTCCCTCTCTCAGGCACTCAGCCATTATCCGGAGGCATTCCCGTATTCCTATTATCAAATCGTCAGGGCCAGCGAACAGGCAGGGGACCTCGAAGGCGGATTGAGGCAAATGGCCGAATATATGGAAAGACAGATGAAAATGAACCAGAATATCCGGAGAGCGATGGCCTATCCTGCCATCGTCACTGTCATGGCAATCGGCGTCTTCATTTTGATGATGACGCTTGTTTTGCCCCCGATTCTCGGCTTGTTCTCGTCACTGGGTGCGAGTTTGCCGTGGACTACAAAATTGATTATAGCCATTGTAGGGTTCTTTACCGATTATAAACTCCAGATATTCATTGCTATCGTTGTTATTATTGCGGCAATAGTCATCTATCTCAGGTTCCCGTCCGGGAAGCTCATGATGGATAAATTGAAATTGCATCTGCCGTTCATAGGTAAGATTGTCGTCCAACGGACGATGGGCCATTTCTGCCGGACTACTTCGATGATGTTAAGATCCGGGCTGCAACTGCCGACAATTATGGATATTATGATACAGACTGTCAGCACTAATCAGATTGTCAGTCGTGCCCTTACTGAAGTCAGGGACAAGCTCGTAGAAGGGCAGGGGATGTCACGCCCGATGTCGGAAAACCCGCTATTCCCTAAAACGATGGTAAGAATGATAGCGATGGGTGAACAGACCGGCAATATCGATACCGCTCTGTCAACAATGGCGGTTTTCTATGAAGAGCGTGCCAACCAGAATGTGCAATCTCTTATCTCGATGATAGAACCGACACTGACGATTGTTATGGGACTTTGTGTTGCTTTCATACTGGTATCGATTCTGATGCCGATGTACTCCGTTTTGAACTCTTTAAGGTAGCAGGCGGTATATGAATACGAGAGTTAGCTCGAATATCATATCCAGGGGGAACGTCCATTTTAATAGCGAGCGCGGGAGTGGTTTGGTGGAATTGTTGGTGGCGGTGGCTATTGTCGGCACGGCGTTGGCGGTTTTTATCGCGGCCCTATCGACCGGATCTTTGTCTGTCGCTGAAATGAGTCAGGAAACGATATCACAGAGATTGGCCCAGAGCCAGATCGAACAGACTAAGTCGGCGGCATACGATGCTACGGGAGCTTCTTATACCCTGGTTCCCGCTCCATCGGGATACAGCATTTCTCTGAATGTCGATTCCTCCATCTATGCGGATAATAAGATACAGAAGCTGACCGTAACTATTTCTCATGACGCTCAGCAGGTCCTTGTGATGGAAGACTATAAGGTGGACAGATGAGAGGGGAAAGAGGGGTTACTCTGGTAGAACTACTCATCGCGGTGGCGCTTACAGGCATGCTGATTAGCGTGGTCGGTCCGTCCATCTCTCAGATTGTCGGTGTTACGGGCTACAGCAACGGCCGTATGCTGGCTATGCATGAGCTACAAAATACGGCGTCGTGGTTCAACCTTGACGGACAAATGGCTGTTTCGGCTGTCGGGGGCAGCGGCTTGGCCCTGACATTACCGACGGCTCAAACAATTACCTATGCCCTCGCAGGTACTGTTCTCACTCGTAACGACGGGATAAACCCCGTAAAAACTCTGGCGCAGAATATCTCCAGTGTCAGCTTTACGGTGAACGGACGCGTCGTAACAATGAATTTGACCTCGACGCCGACAGGCGGGGCAGGTGTTAGCGAACAGGGGATATATGTGGTCTATTTGCGGTCGACTCCATAAAGAAGAAAACGGGCAGGCATTGCCGATAACGCTGGCGGCGCTGATTCTGGGGACGCTGGTGATAACCCCGTTTTTATCGCAGGCAAGCAGTTCGATGATAGGCTCCAGAGATTTTAGAATAGTGACAAAGGAGACTTATAGCGCTGATGCGGGCGTAGAACACGGCATCTGGCGGTTGCTCGATGACGGACTGGCGGCGCAGTTGCTTGTTGTGGGCAGTACCGTTGCATATTCCTTGCCCAGCCAGGTGAATGGCGTCACACCCGGTATCACAGTGACCAAGACCCAGGCGAGCGGTACCGCCGCTGGTACTATTACGGATACGGTGTTCGATTCACTCGAGTTCGATACTTCGGATTGCTACAAGCCGGAAATAACCAATGTTTCCGGGAATGTTTTTGCCATTGCCTACGGTGGTTCCGGTAATGACGGGTTCCTGATAACAGTAGACATTGCTGCTAATGGACAGATTGCCGATACAGTGATCGATACTCTGGAATATGATACCTCGAATGGTCTTGACCCCGATATTATCCATGTATCGGGGGATGTATATGCGATTGCCTATTGTGGTAGTGGTAATGACGGTTTCTTG
>JAFGHZ010000060.1 GCA_016929875.1 Dehalococcoidales bacterium | reverse complement strand
GATGCGGTGCTTCCAGAATTACCAGCGTGCCCTTTTCTGCCTTGAGGCTTTCCAGCAGATGCCGGCGACTTGCGGACCTGTTGGGGAGAAAACCCAGAAATGTGAATCTGTCCGTGGGTAAACCGGAGACAGCCAGTGCCGTGGTTACCGCCGTTGCACCGGGTATGGGTACCACCGGGATTCCTTGCTGTAAAGCCGTGGCTATTAACTCATAGCCGGGGTCTGAGATTCCCGGCGTTCCAGCGTCGGAGACTAGTGCTACGTCTCCTTCCTTGAGAGAGCCCAATATGCGGCTGATTTTGACCAGTTTATTATGCTCGTAATAGCTGGTCATCGGGGTGCTGATCTTGTACTGAGAAAGTAAACGGCCGGTTTTTCTGGTGTCTTCCGCCGCAATCAATTTGACCTCTTTCAGGATACGCAAGGCGCGTAAAGAGATGTCTTCCAGATTGCCGATAGGGGTCGCCACGACATAAAGAGTATACATAGGAACACAGTCATTATAACGTAAGATAGTTGATGAGTCTAGCTTATCTATTGTTGCGGTCAACCGGCAGAGGAGCGGCTCACGGCAAATTTTTTATTTTTGCATCGACCAGTTCCAGTAATTCATGCATACGGAAAGGCTTGGATAAGAACCCGTCGGATTTTCTGAAAGAAATATTGCGCTGGGTGTCTGTCTCACTCTGCCCGGTGATTATGATTACCGGTACGCTGGATTGTTGTCGGATCATTTCGATAGTCTGGAGAATATTATTGCTGAATAAGACAATGTCAAGGATGACTACATCGGGGCTTTGTGTCTCCAGTAAAGAGAGAATCGTGTATTTGTCGGTTCCCATGCAGACATTGTAGCCTTCCATGACGAATATCTGATTGATTACTTTCAGCAGTCCGCTAGTTTCGCCACACAACAGGATAGCAGGACGCTTGTCCTTATCTACTTGCACCTTTCACCTCCGTAGCGGCAAGCAATAAAATTGAGAGATAACTGAACCCTCTCGATTTTTTGTCACATATAGTGAAATAACTGTAACAAGAATAGTGTCTTTTGTCAAGAGAGTTGTCCAGCGATGTCGGAATTCTTACTCGCCCCGGGGATTTTGATTGGTTATGCTTTGAAATTTTGCGGAAGCAATATTTGAGACAGTATGCAACGCAAATAGCTGAATTCTATATTTTAAAATTACCGATTGTGGCGTTGCGGCAGAAGAGCGGTTGTTTATTCTGTAGTTATAGTCATTTAGTACCGGGCTTTAGTTATCATTGACGAGTATCTTTGCACCGGTATGGTCGAAGTGGAACCTTTCCCACCTCAAATTCATTTTCTGGATTGCTTCTACGACTTTAACTTTGCTCCCGTTATTACAGTAGAACATAAGGAAACCGCCGCCACCGGCCCCTATCAGTTTGCCGCCTATTGCCCCGTTGTATCTGGCGAGTTCATAACACTCATCGATAAGAGGGTCGGACATTTTAGTCGAACGTTTTTTCTTTATCTGCCAGTGAGCGTCTAACAACTCGCCGAGCATATCTATCTGCCCGCTCTCCAGGTATTTTTTCGTCTGGAAGCCGATGTCTTTAATCTGGTGCAGGTTCTGAGCCATCGCCGGGTCATCGCTCTTGCTTTTATCGTCCTGCTCTTTCAGTATATCGGAAGCGCTTCTTTCTTTCCCTGTGAAGAAGAGGACGAGATTATTTTCCAGCATATCCATAGCTTCAGAAGAAATCCGGAGCGGTTCGACATGTATGTCTCCGGTTTTTTCGAAAGTAATGCAGTTGAGTCCTCCAAAGGCCGCCATATACTGATCCTGCTTGCCGATCGGTTCTCCCAGGGTATCGATTTCAATATGGCAGGCTTCTTCAGCGAGTTGTTTCTGGGTGACGAAGTCTTTTTTGTAAGCGTGAGTTGCGTTGAGAAGGGCCACCGTAAAGGTCGATGATGTCCCCAGTCCACATCCTGCCGGTACATCTGCCGTAGAGTGAAGCTCGATGCCTTCCTTTATGTCCATAAACTGCAACACGGCGCGAAAGATGCGGTGATTGATGTCTTCTACCCTGTCTCTTATCTCTGTTTCCGAATAGCTGAGGCGGATGCTATCGTAGAATCTCTTGTTGGCTAAAATAGTACAATATTTGTTTATCGCTCCGGCGATAAGAAAGCCGCCGTATTTAGAGTAGTACGATTTCAGATCCGTACCGCCGCCGCCAAGAGTAATTCTAACAGGTGCCCTGGACAATATCATAGTCTCCCCTCCCGGAAGTTAGACACTGAGTTTCTTGTTACTTGCTGATTTAAGGGATGCAGACAATAGCCTGATAGAATATGTTCAGGCAAAAGTGACAATAGCACATGTCTCCAGTCTTGTCAACATATTGTTAGTGCTTGATGATATATTGTCACATCCTTAAATTTTCCTAAATTCTACAAAACTATTAAACGGTTACCCTTGTTTTCATAATTAATTGCACCAAACATAATTGCTTCAGCATCGTGATTTAGAGGCGATACGACGACGACACTCGATTGCTTTCCGGTACTGCTGGATATCATTGAAAGGGCCTTGGATGCGGGGTTTACCTGTGCACGACTCTTCAGGTTGGTATATTCTATCTTCAGTATTCCGCTGAGAACTTTAGCCGGTTCATCCTCAACAAATTGAAGCCTGTTGATATTAGCCCGTAATCTCTTGACGTCCGCAGATTTCAGATATTTCACCGATTTCCCGATGGTGACGATACGGTCTGTAATCTCAAGAGCCTGGGCGACCAGCATCCTCGGTTGGAGGGTAGGGGTAATAAGTTTAACCTCCTCCTGGTCATAAGCGGCGAGCGAAGTCGGTATTTGCTCTCTCGCCAGAGATAAGGCGGCAACAATTATCTGGTAAACTTGTTTATCGGCTTCATTAGCGTCATTAACGGCCAGATTCACGAGAAGAACTGCCGGTTGCCCGCGAAACTCAGAAAATTCCTTGGTTATCAATCTGTCGTACCTGATGGAGTGTTTCCAGTCTATATTCTTCAAACTGTCGCCCGGCTGGTAGAGTTGGCTCCCATAGTATTCGATTCCCGACCTTAAACCGTAAAGCGGTCTTATTGTGCCTACGTTGGAAATCAAGGGCAACGACCCCGCCCGGGTCTCTGTTATATATCTTTTTGCCAACCAGCTGGCATATCTTGCTCTCGGGATGACGTGTAAACGCAGGGGTTCAAACTCGAACCTGGTTTGTGTCAGTCCCCATCGGTCGAGGGCGTAACCTTCCAGCTTAATCACTGACGGGCCGGAGAGCGGTGGGGAAAGAGAAATTTCAAAAGAAAGCCAGATTTTCTTCATGGGTAAAGGAAGTGGGTCCAGTTTCAACCACTCGTAAGGCGATTTCAAGAACAGCAAGCCTCCACTTTTTGTTTTGCTCGTCAGGTTGATAAGGATCTTGGCATTATCTCCGGCTAATATTCGCTGGTGAACCGGAGACGTTTCTATTGGTTTGGGTGGGATTATGAGGAAAGCGTGGGTAATCAGAATACCGAGATACAGAATAGCCATAGTCGAGCTGAGAATCATCGATAGATTGTCAAGAGCTGTTCCGATAATCAAAGCCATAATGGCTATAAGCGGTAAAGTAAATCCCAGTCGCGTAAAATAACGCGGATAGCCAGTCTTTCTGTAATGGATGGCTTCACTGGCTGTTTCCATATCTCGAGTAACCAGTACCAAAACAGGCAGACTCAAGAGAAGAGCGAATACAGGGCCGGTGACGGGTGTTATCAAAATAGCGATGGAGAAAAAACTGAAGAAGTCTGCCAGCAGATTGAGCGATGTGCTGATAGGACGCCACCATAGAAATAGGGTAACGACCATAAGTAAAATGGGGATGATGGCAAACCACGGCTGTGAAAATATGGCGGCGGCTATCAAAATAACAGCCGCATAAATTTTTAAGATTGGAGCCGTCAAGCGATAAAATTTATTCATGCACTCAACTTAGGAACCGGTATTTTTTCGAGATTTCGGGCAACGACTGTGTGCGGGGTGACGTTGTCCATTTCGGCTTCGGGTTTTACCCTAATACGGTGTTCTATAGCATTAAAGACCACCGATTTGATATCATCAGGGATTACGAAATCGCGGCCATCGAGTAACGCTAATACACGGGAACATTTATGCAGTGCGATACTGGCCCTGACACTGGGCCCCCAGGAAACATCGGGGTCGTAGCGTACTGCGTTGACGAGAGAGGCGGTATATTCAATGATGTCGGGCGAGACATGTACTTCTTTTGCCAGCTGTTGAAGCTGTTTGATTTCTTCCAGATTGGTTACCGGCTTCAAATCAGGTTCGTCGATTTTGTCGATGTCGCTGATTATCTTCTTCTCATCGTCTTTGGACGGGTATTC
>JAFGHZ010000059.1 GCA_016929875.1 Dehalococcoidales bacterium | reverse complement strand
TCTTTAAGTTCTTTGACTATTTTGCTCTTGTCTCGCGGTACTACGTATTTGGGTTCGAAATCGTGCTCTATGTCCACTCCCAGGCGGCTCTTGGGTAAATCTCTGATGTGTCCCATGGACGCTTTCAAAGTCGATTTACTACCCAAAATACGTCCGAGGGTCCTCGCTTTAGCTGGTGATTCGACGATGACTAGGCTTTTTTGCTCTTTACTCAACTTTTACTCCGTAAACTTCTCTGGTTTCACGAGCCAGTACGTATTTCATACTGCCGACTGATTTTACCAGTCCCTTTAACTCCATCATTGCCAGTGTACTGCTAACGGTCGATACTGGCAAGCCGCTATCGGCACAAATTTCGTCGATGTGAACTGGTTCGGCAGATAATTTACTGATCAATAGTGATTCTGTGTCCGATTCCGGAATGATTTCCTTGAATTCCATCTGTTGTGCCACCGCTCTGATATTCAATTCTTCGAGGATGTCCTGGCAATTTTGAATCAGTTTGGCGCCTTCCTGAATAAGATGATTGGTGCCTTTGCTGGCGGGAGAAAGGATACTGCCCGGGGTTGCCAGTACATCGCGGTTCTGCTCCAGTGCCAGGTTGGCGGTAATAAGTGCGCCGCTCGATTCCCCCGCCTCTGTCACCAATACTGCCAGACTCAATCCGCTCAGAATGCGGTTACGGCGTGGGAAATACTCCGGTTTCGGCTTGATGCCCAGAGGATATTCACTGATAAGGGCGCCATTTTCCACAATACGTTTTGCTAGGTTGGCGTTTTCCGATGGATAAATGATGTCCAGTCCGCAGGCAGATACGGCAATGGTTCTACCGCCGGCTTCCAGTGCCGATTGATGTGCAATGGTATCGATACCGCGAGCCAGCCCGCTGACAATCGTGATTTTATTATGTGCGAGGTCGGTGACAATTTCTTCTGTCACCTGCCTCCCGTAAACGGTTGCATGCCGGGTGCCGACTACCGCCAGACACCATTCGTCTTCGGGCAATAATTTGCCCTTGACATACAGTATCGGCGGATAATCGTAAATTTCTTTCAATCGCGAAGGATATTCTTCATCGTGCCAGATCAGTGCCCGTACTCCGTGACGCTTCATCTTGTCCATTTCTTCGTCGAGAGACAGACGAGGGCGCCAGGTGTTAATGGCTTGAACAACACTATCGTCGAGGCGTGCTTTTTTCAATTCGCCTGACGGTGCCTGCCAGGCATCTTCGAGCTTGCCGAAATGATTTTCGATTTGACCCAGCCTGACACGTCCGATGCCCGGGATAAAGCTGAATCCCACCCAGTATTTAAGTTCTTCGTTTTTCATGTTCAGAGCATAGTTATTCTAGCACAGGGGCTAAAATCAAAACAATCGGGGACTGTCTGACAAATGATTTTCATCTCTCAGTTACGGTTCTTACCCAGGAATATAGTTGCTGTTAGAGAAATCAAAAAGAGGCTGATGCCCAGGATGCCGAAAGCTGTGTTGAAGCCTGAGACGGCAATGATGCCTCCGATAAGCGATGAGATGATAGGCCCGCCGCGACTGATGGTGTAATAGATGCCGAGTACGGTGGAGCGCTTGTCTGATGAGGTCTGGCTGATGATATAAGATTCGGTGACAGGCATAACGACGTACATACATATTCCAGCGATGAGCAGGATAATCGGTACAATCCATATGTTAGGGACAACGCTCAACAGGTAGATGGCAGGGCCTGCTACCAGAGACGTTATTGTCAGTATTCGTATCTTTCCGAACCGGTCGGAGAGAGCGCCTCCGATAGGTCCTGCAAACAACCCGGAAAGATTTGTCAGAGAGTATAAGACCGCCGCTACTGCTTTGCTGCCATGAAAATAATCCACATAAAACACCGGCACGAAAGAAATTGCTGTGATGGTAATGATTTGAACTGCCGAACCGGCGGCGATGAATGCAATCAGACGGCGCAGGCCACCCGGCTCCTCGATTTTTATGGTGAAGCTTTCATTATTTGCCTGCTCGGGTTTTCGTGTATAGCCTCGCCGCGTCAATATAATGTAAAGAACAATGCCGAAGATAATGATGGGAATCGATATGGTGATGAATGTCCATCGCCAGTCCATGATTGAGGACAACCCCGCTGCCAACAAGGGACCGATGAAAAGGCTGATAGTGCCGCCCATCTGGTGAAAGCCCAGTGCCTGTCCGCGTTTTTCCTCCGGTACCGAGGCTGAAACAATCGGTGCGGCTGTAGGATGATAACCGCCGCTGAGGATACCCATCAGCGATACGAAAGTCATCAGTAATACATAGCTAGGGGATAAGCCGATGAGCAGACCGGTGAAAGCTAAACCGCTGGTGCCCGCTAAAATCAGGATTCTGGGGCTGATACGTCTGGACAACCATCCGCCGGGGAGTTGACTGAGCCCGCTGGTTAACGCGAAAACGGATAATACCCAGCCGTACTGGCTATAATTCAGATTGAAATCATCGCGTATGTAAGGCAAAAGCGGTTGTATCAGCGATGATATCAGGTGGTGCGAGAAGTGAGCCAGTAGAAAAAGGACCACCTGTCCGGCAAAGAGCGATTTGAAGTAGGTCTTAATCGAGGCGAGTTTCGTATCTAAATCCCTTCGGCACTTGTTACTGACGAACTAATGGTCGTAAATCGGTGCTCCAGAGATAATTTTAGCAGGTTTCAAGAAGATTTGCCGTCTTCCTTTTTGTCGCCTTCATCAATAGGAGGTTGTATGTAGTCTTTGACACCGCGATAAGCTTTCATGATTCCCTTATTGCCGACGACCAGCCAGATACCCAGAAGAATGGTAACAATCTCTTCGATTAGCGATTCAATCGGGAAAGTGCCACCTGTTGTATTTACAGTTGCAAAGTAATACGCAAATACACGGACTACAGGGGGAATATTCAATACAATTATGCAGACCCCGAGAAAACGCATTAGAGTCCTCAGTAATTCACTATTGGATGTGGTAACGGACACTTCGCTTTCCGGTATATTACCTGCAATAATCTTTACAACCCTATCTGTTTTCCACCACAAGAAGCCAGTAAGAACCAGCAGAATCATCAAGAATGCGGCGATACCCCATAGAAGGATAATGTCCCATAGTGCTTCCGATACGTAATCGTAAGTATTCGAGTAGTAAAAAACAGTTGAGATGTAGTTAGCAATCATCCCTATTAGTTGAATAAATAAAAATATAAGGAATATTCTGAAAAGGGCCTTTATTAGCGTTCTCATTTTGAATTCCTCTTTTTAAATCAAATCTGCGCGAACAGTACTACATAGTTTTTGCCATAGGCTTTGGCGCAGTTGGGACAGGTGGTATAGGAGAAGTAGAGCTTTTTCATTGCTTTGCCTTTTGACTTTACATAATTATCCATTTCCTGTGCCCATTTACCAACGTTCTGGTAAGGACCTTCAAAGACCTTCGTCAGGAACGTCCCGGAGATGGTTGTCATTTTGGCGCCGGGTACATCTTTGGATACGTCGATGTAGATATCACAGCCCCAGAGCGATTTCTCATCGGTCAGCATCAATCGCTGAACGGGTTCGGCTTTAGCCGCTGTTATGAGGTTCATATTTTTGACGATTTTACTGCCCATATTGAGGGGAATGTGCAAGAACTGGGCAACATGGTCTTTTATGAATAGTTTATTGTCCCAGACGATTTCCTTTTCTTCCCAGGGTGCGGGGTCGAATGGGGGACAGCAACCGGTAGGTTTTACCTGTTCCATGTTTATTGCCTCCTTATTTGACAAAAGGGATACGGGTCTTTGTATGTTAGCAGGGAATCGGGGACTTTGCAATAGAACAGAAGTTTTTTATTCCATACCGACGGAAGTCGGTATCCAGCTAAATATTAATACGAATTCCCGCCGGAGTTTATCCTGAGTGCAACGTGAGGGCGGGAATGACAGTATAGAGTTTTTATTACTGGATTCCGTGTCAAGCACGGAATGGAAGAGGTAAGCCCTTCGATTTATTTCACTCACTCAGGGCAAGTGGGGGAGAGGGGGGGGATTCGTTTATTCCGAGCGAAGTCGAGGAAAACCCAGGATTAGTTGCTCTTTTTTTGTTCTGGACCAGGCTTTGATTTGTGATTCTCTTTTTCTTGCTTCGGAAACGTTACTGTATTTTTCACTGTAAACCAGAGTCACCGGTCCACGGGCGCGAGTATATTTTGCCCCTGTTCCTTTATTATGTTCTTTTATGCGTTTGTCGACGTCGATAGCTATACCTGCATATAGAGAATTATCTTTGCATTTGACAATGTAGAAGTACCATTCTTTATTCACTGTGTCCTTAGATTGACGAGGGTAAACCCTTCGCTTTATTTCACTCACCTAGGACAAGTGGCGGAGAGGGTGGGATTCGAACCCACGGTAGCCTTACGGCTACAAGCGCTTTCCAGACGCTCCTGTTAGACCACTCCAGCACCTCTCCGCGGATAAAAATAATGAGCCTAGTTAAGTTTACGCTCAGAAGGTTATTTTGTAAAGAATGTTTTAAACGGAGAGGGTGGGATTCGAACCCACGTCACGACAAGCGTGAACCGCTTTTCGAGAGCGGCACCTTCAACCACTCGGTCACCTCTCCAATCTCAAGTA
>JAFGHZ010000058.1 GCA_016929875.1 Dehalococcoidales bacterium | reverse complement strand
TCGGGTCGTTCATATCCGGCATGCAGGCACCGTAAACGAAATCTTCATATTCCGTCAGGCTCATTTCGGCATCCTGGGCGCAGGCATTGGTAGGATACGGCGCCAGGACCCAGTGCAATTCGCCGGCGGCAGAGCGTCTCGTCATTATTTTCATTAACTCACCGCGAGGCCGGGTGCGAACTACCATTTTGTCGACATCGACATTACTCAATGCTTTAGTATTCGATTCCGCCAGGATATAGATGCGGACATCATAGGTACTCATCATCTGTTTGAGAGGCTCGGGAAGATGCTTGAGCTGTTCCTCATTACCGTAGCGATACATCATCTCTTCCGTTCCGGCGAGAGAAGGCAATACCAGCGGGTGCCCGCCTGCCTGCAAGACCCGCGCGAACACAGCCTTCATCAGCGGCTCCCCGGTCGTATCCCCCTGAATCATCACCTTATCGCCCGGCTTCACTTTCACAGAGTAATTCACTAATAAATCAGCCAGTTTGTCTATTCTTATATCAGCCATAAAAATTCTCCTTCGCTAATCCCTGTTCAGTATTATAGCAGACAAAAGAATAAAAAATATGGGGGCGTTCAAAGGAAACTCCACCACGCTTACAAAAAAGAGAGAAGTTCCGAAGGGTATTTTATAAGTGCCGCGGCTCCATCAGCACGAAGTTCATCTTCAGAACGGAATCCCCATAAAGCACCCACGGGATACATACCAGCTCTTTTGGCCGTTTTCATATCGACACCCGAATCGCCCAAATACAAAAAATCAGAGGGGGCAATGCCAAGCCCGTTTGCTATCTCCAGTGCCGCCGCCGGATCAGGCTTCTTCGGCATAGAAGGTCGGGCCCCGACAACAACTGCAAAATGCCCCTTTGACAGTAACCGGGATATCTGCATTTTGGTCAAGTCATCGGCTTTGTTGGATAGTACCGCCGTCTCGATGTGATTAACCGTTAAAACATCCAGTAACGCAGGAATACCGTCATAGGGGAGAGTATTGTCCATCCAATGCACGGAGTATTCTTCGTTGATACGAACGAGCAATTTCTCCACGGTAGCGTCATCGCGATTGCTTTCGGGAAGGGCACGTAGAGCCAGAACCTCTCTCCCTTCTCCGACCAGCAATTTATAGTCCTCGACCCGATGCGGCGGAAAACCCAGAGACCGTAATCCCTTGTTGACCGAATCGGCGATATCCTGGAGAGTGTTCAACAACGTACCATCGAGGTCGAAGAGAACCGCCTTATATTTCAATGCAACTCTTCCCCTGCGGGCTATTCCGGGACTACTATCCCAAACGGCTTTGTAGCCCCTCGAACTGAGTACGCAATCTCCGGGGAAGCCTGTCTCCAAACTGAGAAAGAAAACCTGCCATCTTGGGAATCTCAGCTTTCCAGACTTCCGCATCGACTTTCAATAACTCGGCGATATTTTCACGCGGGATGTCGAGCCCTCTTAAATCCAGGCCATTCTCATCCGGCAAATAACCGATAGGTGTTTCCTTTGTGATGGTTTTGCCGTCGACACGCTCGCACATCCATTTCAAAACACGACTGTTCTCACTGAAGCCGGGCCATAACCACTTACCATCGCTACTCTTCCTGAACCAGTTCACGTAAAAGATTCGCGGTGCTTTATCTTTCAACTTATCACCCATATCGAACCAGTGCTGGAAATAGTCTGCCATATTGTAGCCACAGAAAGGAAGCATGGCAAACGGGTCGTAGCGGATGCCGACACTGTCGAGTATAGCCGCAGTAGGTTCCGAAGCGGCAGTAGCCCCGAGGAAAACACCATGGTCCCAATCAAACGACTCTATTACCAATGGAACAACATTAGAGCGGCGTCCGCCGAAAATAAAGATATCGATGGGAACACCTTCCGGTTTTTCCCAATCGGGGGAAATGATAGGGCACTGGGACGCCGGCGCGGTAAAACGGGCATTACCGTGTGCCGCCGTTTCTTTACTATCCGGAGTCCAATCTCTACCTTTCCAATCGACAAGATGAGAGGGTTTTTCACCGTTCATTCCTTCCCACCAGACATCGCCGTCATCGGTCAGGGCACAATTCGTAAAAATCGAATTCTCCTTCACCGAGTCCATCGCCATCGGGTTGGATTGATATGAAGTACCGGGGGCTACCCCGAAGAAACCCGACTCCGGATTAATAGCATGAAGCCTTCCGTCGGATCCCATCTTCATCCACGCAATATCATCACCGATGCATTCGGCTTTCCACCCGGGAACAGTTGGCTGTATCATTGCCAGATTGGTTTTACCGCAAGCCGAAGGGAAAGCAGCGGCAATGTGATATTTTCTGCCTTCGGGGCTGATTAACCGTAAAATAAGCATATGCTCCGCCATCCACCCTTCTCGTTTAGCGATAGCAGATGCCAGACGTAATGCCAGACATTTTTTACCGAGGAGGGCATTCCCACCGTAACCTGACCCGAAAGACCAGACGGTATTCTCGTCAGGGAAATGGCTGATATACTTCTTCTCCATAGGAGCACATGGCCAGGGAACATCTTTTTGTTCCTTCTCCAGCGGAGCACCAACAGAGTGGAGGGTTTTAATAAAATCCTCACCATTGTTCAGGAGGTCGATTACCTTACCGCCGACGCGGGTCATAATATGCATATTGCAAACAACATAAGGGCTGTCGGTGATTTCAATAGACAACTTCGACATCGGAGAATCGACAGGACCCATCGAGAAAGGTATCACGTACATCGTACGGCCTTTCATACAACCCTTATATAAAGTCGTCATTGTCCGCTGGAGTTCGTCGATATCGATCCAATTATTGCTCGGGCCGGCTTGCTCCTTATCTTTAGTAGAGATAAAAGTTCGCGCTTCGACACGAGCGACATCACTAGGGTCGGAACAAAACGAAAAACTATTGGGGCGCTTCTTAAGAGGAACCGCTCTCCCCTCTTTGACTACCTGGGCCATCAGCCGGTCGTATTCTTCCTTACTGCCATCGCACCAGTAAACTTCGTCGGGCTGGCATAGATCGGCAATCTCACGGACCCAGTCATTAAGTTTCTTGTTCTTCATCACATAGGTCATTATCAATCCCTTACACATATAACTTTGTAAGACTTCTGTGAATGTTTTTATTAACTCAAAAAAAGTACAGGTCGAATAGAAGCGACAAACGGCTACCGTTTGCCTAGTTAGAATCAAATCACCAGAAATTATTATAACACAAATAGCTTGCTAGAGGCAGGAGTTTCAGACATTCCCATGTAAAATTTTGGTTAAATTATAAAAATAAGGCAAGGCTTATTTTATTTTCACCGAAACCAATTTATTACTCAAATCCCTTTTATCTTTTGAAAAAACCCTGATGTAATTACCGGTAATGCCCGACCAAACGCCTTCGCCCGTCTGCTTTTCCCAGAGAACATCGAGAGACTCACCGGCAAATTGTTCCCTGAACTTACGAGCGCTTTCCGCTGCCAGTCGCAGCATTATACTCGAGCGCTCTTTCTTAACACTGTCAGCTATCTGTCCTGTCATTTCAGCCGCCTCTGTTCCGGAACGGGGAGAATATGGAAAGACATGGATCCGCGCAAAATTCATCCGCCGGCAAAATCCCATGCTCTCCTTAGACTCCCTGTCCGTTTCACCGGGGAAACCGACAATAACATCGGTTGTGACGGCTACCGCAGGTACTTTCTCCCGTATTATGTCAACTGTCTGCTCAAAGTCATCGAGCGTGTAACGCCGTCTCATCCTGGTCAATACACCGGCGCTCCCGCTCTGGAGAGATAGATGAAAATGCGGGCACAACCGGCTGTCCTTCCAGAGGTCGATAAGTCCGGAGGATATTTCTCCGGGCTGGAGAGAAGACAACCTCAATCTAGGAATCTCCGTCTCATTGACAATCCTCTCGAGCAACCCCTTTAAATTCAC
Source organism: Dehalococcoidales bacterium (assembly GCA_016929875.1). Taxonomy (GTDB): domain Bacteria; phylum Chloroflexota; class Dehalococcoidia; order Dehalococcoidales; family Fen-1064; genus Fen-1064. The sequence goes on along the minus strand of JAFGHZ010000058.1, from coordinate 7,845 downwards.
TCCTCCATAGCTATAAGAACCGACTCTGGTGCCGGTCAGCACTATCTCCTGATAACCCTCACGGGCTCTCTGTTTGGCTTCATTAACAACTATGTCCGGAGGCACGCTCATTTCATTACGGCGCACGAAAGGCACGATACAATAGGCACAAAAATTAAGGCAACCGTCCTGAATTTTGAGAAATGAGCGTGTGCGTAAAGAAGGTTTTAGCGAAAGGCTTCCGCTCTTCCCACCGCTGTTCGGATATCCCGATTTCTCAACTATCTGTAAAAGTCTTGCTTTTTCATCGTTACCCGCCACAAGATTAACACCCTCAATCTCTGTCAGTTCCCGGGCATCCCGCTGTGCATAACAACCCGTCGCTATCAAAACGGCGGAAGGATTACGGCGATGCGCCGACCTGAGCAAATGGCGGGACTTGGCATCGGCAGTATGAGTCACCGTACAGGTATTCAGAATATAAATATCGGCTTTATCGACACTATTGACAATTTCGTGCCCGGCAGTAATAAACTGTCGCGCGAGCGACTCCGTTTCCGCCTGATTCAATTTACAACCCAGAGTTTCGAAAGCGACTCTCATCTTAAAACAACCGACCGAACGATAAATTCGAAGGTAAAAACAATCTGGAACAGATTGACGAAAAACCAGCTAATCAATTATACTAACGATATTCATAATACAGCAAATTCGAATGCACCAGTTGTGAAAAGCGGAGGTTTACTTTGGGCAACGATAACCACAACAGCAGGGTCGTTATTACCGGCATCGGGATTATCAGTCCGCTGGGGTTAGATACAAACAGTACCTGGCAAGCATTGATTAGCGGCAAGTCGGGCACCGATAATATCACCTTATTCGATGCCAGTAATCATGTCACCAAATTCGCTGCCGAGGTCAAAGGCTTCGACCCCACTAATTACATCGACCGCAAAGAAGCTCGCCGTATGGACCGTTTTGCCCAGTTCGCCGTTGCCGCCAGCAAAGAGGCAATACAAAATTCCAGACTGCAAATCGACGACGGCAACCGCGACAACATCGGCGTTCTGGTAGGCAGCGGCATCGGCGGATTAATCACCTTATCAGAACAAGTGAAAACATTGTTGGAAAAGGGGCCCGATAAAGTGAGCCCTTTCCTCGTACCGATGATGATTGCCGATATGGCTTCCGCACAGATTTCCATCACACTCGGGGCGAGAGGGGCTAATTTCTGTGCCACTTCCGCCTGCTCCAGCGGGTCGGATGCCATCGGTACCGCCTACGAAATAATCAAGCGCGGAGACGCCGCGGCAATGATTACCGGCGGGGCAGAAGCAGCCGTCTCTTCCATCGGAGTGGCCGGCTTCAATTCCGCCAGAGCGCTATCGACCCGCAACGATAATCCCAAGCAGGCTTCACGTCCTTTCGACGCCCAGCGGGACGGTTTCGTTCTCGGAGAAGGAGCAGCGGTCCTCATCATCGAGGACCTGGATTACGCCAGACGACGCGGCGCCAGCATACTGGCGGAAATAATCGGTTACGGCGCCAGCAGCGATGCCTACCACATCACCGCTCCGGCAGAAGACGGCAACGGAGCCGTCAGAGCGATGAAGATGGCGATCGAAAAAGCAGGAATTCTACCCTCGGATATCGATTACATCAACGCTCACGGGACATCGACACCGCTTAACGATAAAATCGAAACCAGAGCGATTAAAACTGTTTTAGGGGAACATGCCTATAAAATACCGGTAAGTTCGACCAAATCGATGACCGGACACATGATAGGAACCGCCGGCGCTATCGAAGCCGCAATCTGCGTTCTTACCATCCAGAGCGGCATCATACCCCCGACAATCAATTACACTACCCCCGACCCGGAATGCGACCTCGATTACGTGCCGAACGTAGCACGACAAGCCAAAATCAAAACAGCGATGTCAAACGCTTTCGGTTTCGGCGGACATAATTCGGTGCTGATAATTAGAAAATACAGTGAGGCTTAGGCTTGAACCATAAGCGGTGGCATATTCTTCCACCAGTGCCACAGGGACATCCGCTCGGCAAATCGGGATTATCCCCGCTGGTCGTCCAGATCCTGTTCAACCGGGGACTTGCCGAACCGTCGCAAGTCGAGCCCTTCTTCAAAGCCGACAAGCGCTTATCTTCCGACCCGTTTCTTCTGAAAGATATGGAAGTCGCCGTTACCAGAATCTACCGCGCGATGCTTGCCGGCGAAAAGATTGCCGTCTACGGCGATTTCGACGCGGACGGCATTACTTCCACCGCACTGCTAGTCGAGGGATTCAAAAATTTCAACATCTCGGCCGTCCCCTACATTCCGCACCGTCTCAACGAGGGACACGGTCTCAAAATTACAGCGCTGGAGGCATTGCACAACGAAGGCATCAGCCTCATTATCACGACCGACTGCGGCATTACCGGCGTCAACCCGGTCAAAAAAGCCAGTCACCTGGGAATGGATATCATCATTACCGACCACCACACCCCGACCGAAGAACTCCCGCCGGCTCTGGCGGTCATCAATCCGAAAAGAGTCGACTCACATTATCCTTTTATTGAGCTGGCAGGTGTCGGTGTTGCTTATAAACTACTGCAGGCTTTACTAATGGGTATCAAAAAAGAAGAACGGCTCGAGGAAGTCGTCGATATGGTCGCCATCGGCACGGTAGCCGATATGACACCGTTATTGGGCGAAAACCGCTACCTCGTCAAAGCAGGCCTGCAGAGAATGAATACTTCTTTAAGACTCGGACTGGGGGAACTGCTGGCGAAAGCAGGATTATCAGGCGGCAATATCACTTCCGAGAACATCACCTGGGCAATCGCCCCGAGGCTGAATACCGCCAGCCGGCTCGACCACGCTCTCCCCAGCTACGAACTGCTGATGACCAATTCACGCGAGAGGGCAGGGGAGCTGACACTCTGGCTGGAGCAGAAGAACACCGAACGACAGCAACTGACCAGCAAAGCGGCAGCGATGGCAAGGGAAAAAGTGCTCGCCGCGGGCTTGCAACCGATACTCATCGTCGGCATCGACGATTACTCTGCAGGAATTGCCGGGCTGGTCGCCAACAAACTGACCGACGAATTCTATCGGCCGTCGGTAGTCGTCAAGCCAGGCAAGAAAATCAGCACCGGGAGCTGTCGCAGTATCCCCGAATTCAACATCATCAACGCCCTGACGCAGTGCCGCGACCTGTTTCTGGATTACGGCGGTCATGCCGGGGCGGCCGGCTTTATGATATTGAGCCATAACTTGCCCGTTCTCTGCGAGCGATTGATGAAAATAGCCGAAACCCAGCTCGCCGGGGTCGACCTCAGGCCGAGAATCGAGATCGATGCCGAGGTTTCGTTACAGGACCTCGCCGGTGATGCTTACCGTAAAATACAGCAGTTGGCGCCTTTCGGGCAGGGTAATCCCACCCCGACCTTTATCAGCCGTGACGTCAGCGTAATCGAACACCGCACGATGGGAAGTACCAACGGACACCTGAGACTGAAGCTCCAGCAGGATAAAATGGTCTGGGACGCCGTTGCATTCGGATTCGGCGAGAACCAGAAGGAGTTATCTTCGCCGCTGGACATCGTCTATAATCTGGAGCTCGACCAGTGGGGCGGCAAGTCCACATTGAGATTGAATATTCTGGACTTCGGAAAAACAAAATAACAACCTCCATTCCAGCGCAGGCTGGAATCCATCAATCTTTCGACTGGATACCGACTTTCGTCGGTATGGAGATTAAATCATTTCCTCTCCCCTTGAGGGAGAGGACGGAAGGTAAGGGGAAATCAATTTCACCCTCATCTCAATCTTCTCCCCTCAAGGGAGAAGAAACTCTCGGCAAGCGGAGTTGAAGCAAACATGTCAAATACACGAGAAAAACCATTTAAACCGGGACAAACGGTCGTTATCAGAGAAATCTGGCAAAATAGAATCTGGTCGGCACGACCAGTCATTGTAGCCCAAGATACCCCCGAATTATTAGCGTTATATTCACCGTGCGACACAATTTTCAAGCAACCGGTTACCATAGATGGCAAGCGCCCAACAGTTCAAACTCGCAAAGACTGCAATTGGATAATAAATGATTCTAAATGGCCTGGAGAAATCTCGGGTGATGGTTTAAGACTAACTATTCCGGGTAAAGATTATTCAATAGTTATATTTTTTAACAGGAACAGCTGGTATATTAATTTCGAAGATCCCCTCATACGCACTGACAAAGGTTTTGACTATATGGATATGCTTTTGGATGCAATAGTGGAATTTGATTTAAAGAGTTGGTACTGGAAAGACGAGTATGAAACAAAAGCTGCAATCGAGCTAAATTTGTTATCCAATGAGCGTGTACGACGAATGTATAAGGAAGGAAAACAGTTGGTAAAACTGCTCCAGTCCGGCAAATCAATTTTCAACGGCTGGGAACACTGGAAACCCGACCCATCATGGAAAATCCCCGTCTTACCCGACGGCTGGGATATTATCTAAACGAGCAAACATCAGAGCATTACCTCAGGTTGAAGTACGGTATCAGCAGATCCTCCATAGAATACAAGCCCTTCCCCCTGTCCATCAGGCTCAGAGCCGCAAACAATGCCCCGTTACCGAACGCCTCTCGTGTTATCGATTCGTGGATTAAGCGCACTGTCTGATAGGGAAAACCGAAGATAATCTCGTGTTTGCCGATGATACCCCCCGCCCTGACCGATTTAATCGACATCTCATCCAGGGACAAAGTTTCGGCGATTATTCTGGCTGTCCCGGAAACCTCTTTCTTGGTCTTGAAGTGCTCCTCTATTATCTCGATGTCAGTATAAGGCGCAATGGATTTGAGAATCTTGCCGGCCAGTATCATGAAATTGACGCCGATGGTAATATTCGGCGACCAGAGGGCAGCTGTCTGCCGGGACAAATTTTTAATGAAATCGACAGTCTCGGGAGGATATGCCGATATGGCGGTTACGATGGTCACCTCTCTTTTAGCGGCTTCCGCGCCATAAGCTAATACTGCTTCGGCAGAAGAAAAATCGATTATCGCGTCGACAGGATGTTCATCGAGGAGTTGTTGAACCGGCCACTCATCTTTGGAGAAAATCACCCCTTGCTCTTCATCAACGATACCGAGAAACTCAGGGACAGAACGATGCTGCAACACATTCGATTTTCTCACCACCCAACAAAGATGCACATCGGGACTCTGCAGTAGTATGGTTGCTACGGCTTTACCTGCTTTACCGAAACCGAAAAGACCTACTCTCATATCAAACCTCCTTTTCTTACAAGAATCAGGGCATGGTCATTCCTTGTATAACCACTTTCTAAGACTAATGGGGGGGCTAATGAGGCGAGTTCCGCCTAGATTATATAATAACCCCACCGCCATTACTACCCTTCTCCCCAAACAAGGCTAAATTTTGTATTGCCGATAACACTTGAGGCGGGTCTAAGACCCGCCTCAAAGCAAATCTATCCGCTTACCGTTGAGCTCTGTTTACTTTTCCACGACCATGGCGATACCCTGACCGCCGCCGATGCACATCGTCAGGAGAGCTTTGTTCCAGTTCTCATTCTTCATTTCGTGCATCGCCGAGACGAGCATTCTGGTACCGCTGGCACCGATGGGATGACCAAGGGAGATACCACTGCCATTGGGATTGGTATTTTCAATGCTCAACCCCAACTCTCTCATCGAAGCAATCACCTGAGAGGCAAACGCCTCGTTCAGTTCGATGACATCGAGGTCCTTGACCGTAAGACCGGCATTCTGTAGAGCCTTCCGGGAAGAGGGAATCGGCCCCAGACCCATATATGCCGGGTCGATGCCGCCACTGGCATAGGATTTAATAGTCACCATCGGTTTCAAGCCGAGTTCTTTTGCCTTGGCGCGGGACATAACCAGCACCGCCGCCGCCGCATCGTTGATGCCGGAAGCATTACCGGCAGTGACCGTACCGTCCTTCTTGAAAGCAGGTGCCAGCTTCGCCATCTTTTCCAGCGTAGTATCCATCGGGCGTTCGTCGGTATCGAAGACAATGGGGTCTCCCTTTCTCTGCGGGATGACGACCGGGACGATCTCCTCTTTGAATTTGCCGGCAGTAATCGCGGCACGCGCTCTTTGATGACTTAGAAGTCCAATCTTATCCTGTTCTTCACGAGAAATCTTGTATTTAGCCGCGATATTTTCCGCCGTAATCCCCATATGATATCCGCCGAATATTTCCCACAGTCCGTCGTAGACTGTAAGGTCATAAATTTCATCTTTCGCAGTCACACTCATACGATATCCCCAGCGAGCTTTGGACAAAGCAAAAGGAGCATTAGACATGCTTTCCATACCGCCTGCAATGACTATTTCCGCATCGCCGCACTTAACTGCCTGCGCTGCGAGTATGACTGACTTCAGCCCTGAACCGCAGACAAAATTAATCGTGGAGGCAGTAGTCTCTTTAGGTACACCAGCGTAAATCATCGCCTGGCGCGCCACGTTCTGTCCCTGTCCGCCCTGGAGGACACAGCCCATAATGACTTCATCCACCTGCACTTCTTTCAGGGACGAATCCCAGTCGCATGCCTTTTGCTCAACTTCGCATGCTTCTCCTTTCAAGGCATCGGGGCCGACATCGAGCAGTTTCGCGCTGCTCTTAGGTCGAAGCCCTGCTTTTTTCAATACTTCCTTGATAACCAGTGAGCCGAGTTTCACTACCGAAACATCTTTCAGCGCTCCACCGAAAGAGCCGACGGCAGTCCGGACTCCGCTGACTACCACAACATCATTGTCGTTCAAATCAATATCCTCCTGATTCATTATTTATTTAATTTTACAATTACGTTTTATCAAACAGGCTGGCAGGCTAGGCCAGCTCCGTTTTATCATCGGGAGCAGGCGGGGCCAACTCTTCCTTCTTGACCCATCTGGTATGATTTATCATCCATGGCAAGGTGATTAACAATACGATGAAACCGATGACCTGTGCCTGGTGTAGACTGGCAAGAAACGGCTGGCCTTCGCGCAGAAAATCGATACCGATACGCCAGGCAGAGTAAGCCGACAGATAAACAAGATAGAGAGTGCCGTCGGGTTTCAGCCTGCCGCGCAATTTCAGCAGTACGACAAATAGAATCAGACAAAAAATAATTTCATAAATAGTGGTGGGATGTACCACTCCGGCTCCAAAGCCGAAACTATTAGGATTGGTATATTCGATGCCCCAGGGGAGTGTGGTAGGCGAACCGTAACAACAGCCGTTGAGCGTACATCCGACCCTGCCGATTGCCTGGGCCACGACAATAGCCGGGGCTACCAGGTCGAAGACATAGCCGATTTTTACTTTCGCAATTTTGCAGTATATCCAGATCCCCAGCGAGGCGCCCAGCACCGCGCCGTAAATGGTCAAGCCGTCGCCACCGATAATCTTCGACGGCTCTCTAAGATAATCGATTACCTGCCCGGTGATTGCCAGTTCGGGGTGTAATCTGGCAATCACGATATTATCGACCACGTGAAGGAGTCTCGCGAAAATTATTCCCGAAGGGATACCAACCAGAGCCATAGAAAGCACCGTATCCAGCGAGAGTTTGGCGCCTTTCCTGACCCGCCACCACATCCAGAATATGAGCCATATGACCGCCAGAGCGATAAAGATACCATACCATGAGATGGCGACCGAGCCAAGCTCAAAAGCTATCCGATTGACACCGATCTGCATAATATCTCCAGCTATGATTTATTACTACTAATACTTTAGCATAAAACGACCCGTTTTGTCTTGTTTAGATTCGGAATACGCTCCCCGGACAACAAAAAGAGGGGATTGCGCCCCTCTCCCACAGCTAAAGCTCAG
>JAFGHZ010000007.1 GCA_016929875.1 Dehalococcoidales bacterium | reverse complement strand
TGATTAGGGTCATTGGCAGCTTCAGCCAGTAGTGAGAGAGCAACATTACCCGGGATTATTCCTAAAATCGAAGCGAGAGAAAAAGGTATATAGAAATAAGCACTCGATTCTTTAGACAAAACCGATATAATAATAAGTGGCATCCAGTTGATCGGGACCATTCCGATGAGTTTTGCGGCATAGTTGCCTGCGGAAAACCTGGCGAGTCTCTTCAGGATATCCTTCTTTACCAGCGGCAATGGTTTATAGCCGGGAATCGAATAGAGGAACACCGCAATTCCCCCTACCAGTATCAACAGGGTGACAACTCCCCAGGCATCGATGATACCGAACCAACCGAACATGACAAACGGGATAACAAGTAAAACTCTCGAACTATAAAGGACACTCTGGAAAAGGTTGTACTTGGCGGAACGCAAGGCGATAAATGCCTGCCCTTGCAGCTGGCTGATTGCCAATCCCACCGTAAATAGCACAAAAAGCAGAACGTATCCCATATTGTCCCTGATGAATAATATATCCGGAGACCATAGTTTCAAACCGAGAAGATATACCGCCGCGGTTATCACGGCAAACAGCGAGGTAACGGTGAAACAGGTATTCAACATCGCAGGCTTATCTTTTTCCCCCGGGAGGAAGCGTACCAACCCGATATCGAAACCTAAGATAGCAAGAGCAGCAAGGAAAGGTATTATCGCTATAACTGCTGTTGCCAGTCCCACATCTTCAGTAGTATAATACCGCGCTACGATTATCCAGAAAACGAAACCGACTATCGCTACAATACTGTTAGCGGCTATCAGGAACAGTGAATTCTTATACAGAGGGTCCTTTATATAATCGAATAACCTATTCTTGAGAAATTTCATCGTTCACTGCCTGAGCTTAATGCGACTGCCGCGGGATTGGCATACACCTGCACGTAGTCGTTGCTGAAGACCAGATTTGCCCCGTCTTCCCCCTCAAGCTCGTTTTTTATTAACTGCCATTGTTCGTCGTCCGGTAGAATACCAGTTTCATGATACCAGAGAAGCGATGCGCGCTCTGAAAAAACAAACAAACCCGGATTATCAGATTTATTAAAACGGCTTACAAGATTATCTACATCCAGCCATAAATCGTTTTCGCTCAATACTTCACTCGGTACTCTGGGGCCTTTCTGTGCGGCATCCGGTAAGTAATAGTAGGTAACATCGGGGAAATGACGATTACTGTACACAGTCAATTCGTTGATACTGCCGTACCTCTCCCCGAGAAATTCACCTGCGGCAATATCGCCTTCTGTAACAGCATAAGTATTAAAATTACCTCCGTAATAAACAAGGAATGAAGGCAAAGAAAATACGAACAGGACGACGATGGCCATCCCGGCGAGAATCCGCTTCCAGAGTCTGCTGAATTTGAATAGCAACCCTATGAGCAGAGGCGACAGAAAGACCGGGGCGTAAGCGATATACCTGGTTACCTGTACACCCTGCGCCTCTAAAAACATGAAAATCATAGTAAATACCCCGATACCAAAAACAGTACCGATTATCCGTCTCTGTAATGTTCCCATTTTACGGATGAAGAACAGCCCTGCGACGGTAATCAGTGTCCCCAGCCCGTAAAATGCCCAACGTATGTACGACATCAATGGCATCCAGAAAGGCACCCCGGCACCGGGACCACCGGCGGCTTTCTGGAAAGTATGGAGGAATTCTCCCGCAAATAAAATATCGAGGAACGAGGGCAATAAACGAGTTACGCTTTTGAAAACCCCGGTAGCAATATACAGCGACCATAAGACGGCAAGTACCAGTGGCAAATATAGCATCGCAGGCTCGATAGAGTGCGGGTCTTTAGCCAGCCTGGCAACAATAAATATCGAAAATATCACGAACACGATGACGAAAGAATGATTGGCGTAAAAGATAGTAGTCGCTGCCAGCAGTAATAGTACGATTACTTTTTCGCCGATGCCGGTGAATATTTCTTCCTCCGACCTGAAAAGAAGGGTTATGAAAGACAGCCAGAAAACGCCGCTGAAAATGTCGGCGCGGAAAGCCAGGGCACGCGAAGGTACCGATGCCGGCGACAAAGCGGCGGCTACTATCACTATTAGTAGCAGCGCCAGCATCGCCGCGTTAGGATTTTTCAGAGTGCGGACAAGGAACAAAGCGAGCAGGGCGGCGGCAATAATACTTGTCTCCAGGCAAAAGACCGTCCCTGTCGCGAACGTAGTCAATCCGCTTGCCTGTGTGAAGAAGCTCCCTATGATTGTTGCCCCCGGGTACCCGGAGTAGTTCAGATCGCCAAGCGGCGGTAATTTCCCTAATCCTACTACCAGGTTAACATCTGCCAGGTTAGCCATGCTGTCGCTACCGAAACCATAGAGAGAGTTAATTATCCAGAACCCGTTAAATACCAGTGCTACGAGTACACTCAGAGCTACCTTTTCTATAACGGCCAACTTTGAGGGAGATTTCGAGAACATCAGGAAAATCAATACTAAAAACCAGGCGATGAACACCCCGGCGAAAAGAGGCAAATTTCTGAAAATGTGCAAGGACTCAACGGCGAAAGGTTGCAGGGTCAGTTGTAAAGGAGAACACAACAACCATGTCGTCAGTCCAATCAATAACACCCACAAATAGAACCGGATGCTCTTGAACAAAACGGTTACATTGAATTCAGCTAACGGCGATAATGACACCGCGAACCTTTCTTCCGCCGGTAATCTCCTCTGTCGCCACCAGCCGACGGCAACCATTAACAAATTAAAGACCGTCACCGCAATGATGCAGGGAATAAGCTCCAGAGACCAGACGTAATTCAAGACGAGCAGAATGAGAGGTACCACCGCTAGAGACAGCGCGAAGCTGAGCAGGAAGCGTTCGGTGCCGCCTAGGCTTTCCCGACGAGGGTAAAGCGCTATCAGCAGTAGATATCCGGGTAAAAACAGCCCGGTGATAAAGGCAAAAATCGTATTCAATGCGACGATGTCGGACAGGATGATGACGGGAAGCGCCGCGATTGAGATAAAACATATCAGTAAGAGTTGAGTTTTTGACGAATTAACCATTTATCCGTCCTGCCGGCTTGAAGCGTTAGTACCTATGACTAACAAATCAGCGCCATTAAATGGCTGGGGCAATATTCTGTAGAGCACGACGTACATAATTCGCCTTACCTGTACCATAAAACGGATAATCTGCAGTTTGAAGTTGTGGCTCTCGTGCTTATCCGGTAGAGGTGGCAACCCCCCGAAATAATAAGAGGTAACTTTTATGTCTTTGAATCCGTTTTGTTTCAGTAGTTGAACATAGTATTTGTGGTTGTGGATTGTTTCATTGGAGGTATCGACCCCTAATTGAGTGCAGGTATTCGACGCTCTTCCTTCAATGATACCGCTTAATTTTACGCCGGGATTAGAACCGTTGGGTTCCATTATGATAATTTTTCCGTTTTCGTTCAAAACTCGGGCAAACTCCTTTACCGTCCTGTCGATGTCGGGGAGGTGATGCAAAACAAAGGCGCAAAAACAGACATCGACGCTCTTGTCTTTCAGGGGCAATCTCTCGAGGTCGCCGGCCATTGGTTTAAAATCGACGTCCTGAGCAGTCGCTCTTTTTTGGGCGACTCCGGCGGCCGCGGCGGAAATATCGATTCCAATTACATTTTTTCCCTGAGAGGCCAATAGCAAGCCGTAGGTACCCGGGCCGCAGCCAGCGTCAAGAATAAGCTGCCGTTCGTTTAATTCCGGCTCCAGCAGCTTCAAAGCTTTTTTTCTACACACTACCTGAGCCTCGCTATCATCCCAGGCTCCGGAAACAAGCTCCCTCCGCATCAGGTCTATTTCAACATTTTTATCCTGATTTTTCATCACCAATACCTTCCCCGATAGCACTAACCAAAATTTCTTTTAATTTCTCATTCCTTCGTTCTTTTGAAAACTTGCCCTGCTCAATTTCCCTTCTTCCGGCTTTGCCCATCTGTCTCCGTAACTCCGGATTTTCAATGAGAATACTCAGTTTTTCAACAGTCGCTTCAACGAGTCCGGAGGGTGAAGATGAAATGGCTTTTTTAAATTCCGGTGATTCGAAATGGACAATGTTTCCATCGGTGAATTTATGGGCGGTGGGATGGTGCACAATTAATCCGGTCTTGCCGTCGGCTACAATCTCCGGATTCCCCCAGACATCGGTCGTCACGATGGGTAACTCATAACTCATCGCATCCAGAAATACATTAGCGGGAGTTACATTCGTGGGATAAATAAAGATATCCGCCGATTTGAATTCTTTTTCCAGTTGTTCCCAGGGAATGACTTCGTCATAAATCGTGATTCCGGGTTGTTTCAGGAACTTTTCTTTGGTGTCCTGTCGAATTCCGCTCCTCACAACAAGCTCGATATTGTTGTACTTTTCGCGCAAAATAGAAAACGCTTCCAGTGCTACCAGCCCGCCATGTATTTGAAGATGGGTGGACGTATTAATATTGGCGGAGTTTACAAAAAGCAGTTTAACCTTTTTATCGTCAAATGTCTTGATAAATTTCTTCTCCGGGACGCTGTTATAAACAACATCGATTTTAGGAAGTAACCGCTCCCAATGTGTACCCTCGAGGAAAGAATTCTTCGCCGCTTCCAATTGGAAAATTATTTTTTTGCAGTAATCTGAATGCAAAGCGCCTTTAATCAGCCATTTCCATAAATCAAATGCTCGCTCATTGCCGATAAGCAGATACCCCTGGTCGGCTAACACTTCCAGTATCCAGGGTTCTTTACGGAAAACAGGGTGATACACCGCGTAGGTCAGGTCAATATCATCGGGTAATTTCTTAAACCGTTCCCAGAACGGCTTCACCAAATGCACGGGTAAAAATGATGCCATGAACCCCATGATTTTATAGGCACTGTCTTTTTTCGATAGCGTTTTTGCGAGATTCTCAAGTTGTGTTGTCTCAGTTACAAACTCAAATCCGGGGATAGGATTCTCAACCAGATTTCTATATTCTCCCCTCATTTTCCACAAGGGTTCTATAAACACTCTTTTCATATGTCGAATAGCACCAGTTACAACTAATCCTTTTTGTTTTGTTTTCTGTACTCTCTATACCAGTGAATTGTTTGCTTCAAACCTTCTCTGAAATCAGTCTTTGCCTTAAACCCGAATTCGCTTTCCGCTCTTGAAGTATCCAGACACCGGCGCGGCTGTCCATCGGGATAAGACGTGTCCCATATCAGTGTTCCATCGAATCCGCTGAGTTCAGCAATCAGTTCTGCGAGGGTTTTAATCGATATTTCAAATCCCGTCCCGAGATTAACCGGCTCGCTTTTATCGTATCTCTCAGCCGCAAGCACAATACCTTCCGCCGCATCCTCCGCATAAAGAAATTCGCGTGTCGCCTTACCGGTGCCCCACACCACAATCTTCTCTTCTTTTTTCTCTTGAGCATCATAGATTTTCTTTATCAGGGCAGGGATGACGTGGGAAAACTCCGGGTTAAAATTATCGCCGGGACCGTAAAGATTGACCGGTAAAAGGAAAATTGAATTAAATCCATATTGCTGTCGATACGCCTGTGACTGTACCAGTAGCATCTTCTTCGCTAAACCGTAAGGAGCATTCGTTTCCTCAGGATATCCGTCCCACAGTTTATCTTCTTTGAATGGCACGGGAGTGAATTTGGGATAAGAACAGATAGTGCCGATAGCAACGAATTTCTCCAGTCCGAATAGTCTGCCCTGCTCGATCATCTGCACACCCATCATGAGGTTATCGTAGAAGAATTTCCCCGGATTAGCCCGATTAGCCCCGATGCCACCAACCACTGCAGCGAGATGAATAACAACATCAGGATTGGAGTCTTTATATAACTTTATTACGGCGTCATTATCAACCAGATTATAGTCTTTGCTTCTGGGTACGAAAATATTTCGACAACCTTTCTCTCTCAGTTTTTTTACGACGAAGTCACCCAGAAACCCTGCACCACCTGTTACGGTGACTCTTCGCGCACTTAGCTCTCTCATTGTCCACTTCCATTGGTTTCGCTAAGTAATGCCCTATCCAGTGTACTAAATCCGTTTCTTTCCCGAATTGTTTTACTTTCGCCAATCGGCTTCAAACCAATAGCTTCCATATCGGCATCAACCATGATTTTAACCAGATCACTGAATTTAATCTTAGGGTTCCATCCTAATTTTTTATTTGCTTTTTTAGTATCTGCCTTTAAATACTCCACTTCCGTCGGTCTGAAGTATACAGGGTCAATTTTGACGTATTGTTTCCAGTCTAATTTCACATAATCGAAGGCTTCCTGGAGAAAATCCTTTACCGAGTGAGTTTCACCCGTACCGAGCACATAGTCGTCCGGCTGTTCCTCCTGCATAATCCGCCACATTGCTTCAACATACTCGGGTGCGTATCCCCAGTCCCTCTTCGCTTCCAGGTTCCCAAGATATAGATATTGCTGTTTCTTAGCCAGAATTTGCGCAATGGCTCTGGTTATCTTCCTCGTAACAAATGTTTCTCCGCGTCTGGGCGACTCGTGGTTGAAAAGTATACCGTTGCAGGCAAACATTTTGTAACCTTCTCGGTAGTTCACTGTCATCCAGTAAGAATAAACTTTGGCCACAGCATAAGGACTCCTCGGTTGAAAAGGGGTGTTCTCATTTTGAGGAGGCGGGGCTGCTCCGAACATCTCACTGCTGGAGGCTTGATAAAATCGTGTCTTGATACCGCTTCGCCTGATAGCTTCGAGCAGCCGGGTGGTGCCGATGGCAGTGACATCCCCGGTATATTCAGGCATATCGAAGCTGACTCTAACGTGGCTTTGAGCACCCATGTGATAAATCTCATCAGGGCGAATATCATAAATAAGGTTGGTCAGCCGACTACCATCAGATAGGTCTCCGTAATGCCCGAATAGTTTCGCCCCTTTCTGGTGAGGGTCAACATAGAGGTGGTCTATTCTCGAAGTGTTAAACGTGCTGGCTCTCCTGATGATGCCGTGGATTTCATATCCTTTTGATAGAAGAAGTTCGGCTAGATACGAACCGTCTTGACCGGTAATGCCTGTGACCAAAGCTTTCTTTGTCATAAACACGACCTTTATCTTATTTTTGATTTATAATGCCAAGTGTAGCATAAAATTAACTATAATATTACGGACTTATTGGCCACATCTTGTAAGTCCCCAGTGACTTTCACACTATTTTGCCACTTATGTGTCTAAAAATTCAACTACTGACAAATTACCGAAAGCCCGTCTTGCTTTTCTAGATGTGACAATACTGCTGGCGACTTCTTTTACATTGTTTCCTGGCGTATTTTTTTGTCTTTATAATCCTACAATACCCTGATCGATTTTTGATACCCGTTTTCACGCGGAGTATAATAAAAAATTGTGTAGATCTGGATAATGTGCGGGACAGGACAAGAAAAATGAGCGTGATTGAAGTCGAAGGTCTGGTCAAACGGTTCGGTCAGTTTACTGCGGTCGGCGGGATTTCTTTCCAGGTAGAGCAAGGTGAGATATTCGGTCTTCTCGGGCCTAACGGTGCCGGCAAGACGACGACCATACGTTGTCTGCTGACTTTGATCCCACCGACTGCCGGTACGGCGAAAATAGCAGGTTTCGATGTTTTTAAACATCAACAGCAGGTGCGTGAAGTCTCCGGTTATGTACCCCAGGATGTCTCGGTGGACGGCGACCTCACAGGTTATGAAAATCTCCTTTTTTACGCTAAGTTGTTCCGTATCCCCGGGGTAGTACGCAAGGAACGTATCAAAGATGTTATCCGCTTTATGGAGCTTACCGATAAGGCAAACGAACTGGCGCGTAATTATTCCGGCGGTATGATGCGCCGACTCGAGATAGCCCAGGTGCTCATCAACAGACCCCGCATTCTCTTTCTCGACGAGCCGAGCATCGGGCTCGACCCGGCGGCGAAACGTGTAGTCTGGGATTACATTAATCGCTTGCGCAATGAGTTCGGCGCTACTATTTTGCTTACCACCCACGATATGAATGAGGCCGACCAGCTCTGCGACCACATCGCCATTATGAACGGAGGCAAGATTGCTGTCACCGGTTCTCCCTCCGAATTAAAGGCAGGCCTGGGCGGTGACATCATAACGATTGTTTCGTCAGATTCCAATTGCCGTCAGGTACTAGAACAATTGGGGTACCGGCTTATGCCGCGGTCACAGGACAGTGCCTGCGACCTGGTAGTCGATGACGGCGAGCGAAAAATACCTGAGATTATCGATAAATTGAGAAGTCATGGCATCGGTACCTTATCGGTTTCATTAAAAGTAGGTACGCTGGACGATGTCTTTCTCAAGTATGCCGGCAAACGTATCGGGGAAGGTGACCTCACTTTCCGAACTACAAGGGCCGTGAGAAGAACGGCGAGGAGGCACGGGTAATGACTGTAACCAGATTATTTACCGATATTTTCACCATAACTGAGTTCGAATTAAGAAAAATATGGCATGATTCGTCCCAGGTTTTCATCAGGGCAGTACAGCCTGTCCTGTGGTTGCTTGTTTTCGGGGAGGTTTTTTCGAAGACACGCGTTCTTCCTACGGGTGATTATTCTTATCTCCAGTTTCTTACACCGGGCATTCTGGCGCAATCGGTCATTTTTGTGGCTATCTTCTACGGGTTCAATATGGTCATGGACAGGGATATGGGCTTACTGCATAAGCTTCTGTCCACCCCCATTCCACGCTACAGTATCATCCTTGGTAAAACTCTGTCTGCCGGCGTACGCTCGATCATTCAGGCGCTGGTAGTCTTTATACTAGCGCTACTCATCCAGGTACATTTGATACTGACTCCGGTCAGTATTATTGGGGTGCTCTTGATTATTACTCTCACCGGCATGTGCTTTTCGGGGTTCTCTATCTTTCTCGCTTCGTTGTTCAAAACGCGGGAGCGTATGATGGGCATCGGGCAGGCTATTATTATGCCGCTTTTTTTCGCTTCGAGTGCCATTTATCCTATCGACATCATGCCCGTCTGGCTGAAAGTTCTGGCGCGTATCAATCCGTTGAGCTATATCGTGGAGGCAATGCGCTCGTTGCTAGTTAGCGGCGACTACCACCGCATTGGACTGGATTTCGGTATCATAATCCTGGCGACTGCGGTTATGATTATTCTTGCCTCTACCTCTTTTAGCCGTATCATCAGGTAGTTTGTATCTGGACGGATTCCGGATGAAATATTTGGCGTAGTGCTGATAACCTGCGATGCTGTATAATGAACGCAATCGAACTTTCGATGGGATTATATCAAAACTTAGACAAGGAGCAGGAAATGGATTCTTCATTATTTTCGCTAAACGGTAAGGTCGCACTGGTCACTGGTGCCAGCCGGGGTATCGGAGAAGCCACCGCGAAGGCTTTTGCTAAAGCAGGCGCCGATATAGCGATTGCCAGTAGGAAGCTTCCCGACTTGGAGAAAGTCGCCGAAGATATCAGAGGTATGGGTAGGAAGTGCCTGCCGGTAGCTACGCACGTCGGCAAAATGGAAGAGATAAGCAATCTTGTCGCTGCGGTTGTTAAAGAATTCGGCAGGATAGATATTCTGGTAAATAACGCGGGGACCAACCCGTCCATGACCCCGGTTATCGATGCCGATGAGAGGCTGTGGGATTCGATTATGAACCTTAACCTAAAAGGACTCTTTTTTCTTAGTAAAGAAGCGGCGAAAATCATGCGTGAGCATGGCGGCGGTATCATTATCAATGTCGGTTCCATAGATGGGATTAAACCCGAATGGCAAAATGGTATTTATTCCGTGAGTAAAGCCGCTGTTGTGATGGTCACCAGGGTTATGGCATGGGAACTGGCACAGTATAACATCAGGGTAAATGCCATCGCGCCGGGTAACATACATACCAGACTACGAGACTCCAGCTTCAAGTATGTAGAAGGACAGGAGCAGGATTATATCAAGAGAACTCCCATGGGACGGATTGGTGAGCCCGATGACATCGTCGGTGCGATGATTTATCTCGCGTCGGACGCATCCCGGTATGTAACAGGGGAGACCATCGTCGTCGATGGAGGCTTTACGATACCGTAAGAGTCGACCTCCGACTAACAAGTAATTCTAGATAAAGTGTTACATCATGGTGGGCAGTACTGTACAATACACAGAACTTTTGGACTTTCTTTTAAGCTAAATCCATAATTGTGGAATTAGCTTGCACATTCGGGCTATTATACACTATTTAGCAAGTTTTGCTAGCATAGAGTAATTGTTGTCGTTATAACGATTCTTAGACCTTTTGATAATGAACCAATCTCGAGAATTCAATCAGTCCACTCTCGCTGTTATTATCCACTTCGATACCTGATTCCGTGACTGCTGCCATAGGGTTGAGCCCGCCGAGAAAGACCATGCCCACCCGGTTAAGTCCCACTGGCATCTGGCAAATAGATTCGCTGGTATTGCCCAAGCGGTACACGCCGCTGATGCCACACTCTTTCATCTGGGCTATCTTTTCGCTGACCAGTGTTCTTGCCGGGGCTGGTATCTCACGGAAGTTTGCCAGTATTCTGCCTTTGCCTGTCCCGGCGGTTTCTCTGACGCTGGTCATTCCGGCGCGAATGTATTGCTCCGATGGGTCCAGCGATGTGCCGCTGTAATAAATGATTGCCACGAAGCGCTCCGGACGGGGCTTCCTCAATTCCAGTACGCCCCCGAATTTCGACTCGATGGGGATACCTAGTTTGGATAATACGCCGTTAACCACGACGCTACAGATAGTGCCGATGCCGATTTTCCCCGGGGGAACGACAACCGAGCCGAGCTTGTCCCCTTCGCAGGCGACGGCAATAAGTTTACTGACGCCAAGCCCGGCTTCTAGAACCTCACTCATTACTGCTAGAGATTCTTTGAATTTATCCTCATCAATCAGGGAAGTATTAATGGGCACCAAGCCGGTACGTTTTTTGGGGTCGAAAGTAGTCTGGAATGCAAGAGTCTCCAGTTTTTCCAGGACGAATCCGACATGCTCCGGCGCCAGCGCAATCTTGAGTTCTTCCAATCCCTGCTGGGTGAGCATCCTTCCGTCGCGGGCAAACGACTGGGTATACCCGCGCTCGTCGGTGATTCTGAGGTGATATCTAACCGTCCTCTCGCTTAGAAAAATCCCGTGACGTTCCAGTTCACGCGCAATCGTTATCGAACCGAGCGGTTCGGAAGACTCATTCAGTACCTTGAGGATGGCTATTATTTTACGTTCGGTGTCCGATGCGGAACCCTGTACCATTATGCTCAAAACCTCAGGCCAGATTAGAGACGGTTAAATTATATCACATTACCATGTATTTGCTATCCAGTCTGATCAACAACGAGGAACCGCAAATTCTGGAAGCGTGACAATGTCACTCTCTACAATGAAAGCATCGTCGACCGCTTCCAGAATTCTGTTTATATTTTTCTTCGGGTAAAAATCGACCCTGATTTACAAAATTGGCAGATATCTGTCGGTCTCGTACTTGGAGACGTGGATGCGGTACTGGTCCCACTCGATTTTCTTGTTCTGGAT
>JAFGHZ010000057.1 GCA_016929875.1 Dehalococcoidales bacterium | reverse complement strand
TAGTCCTGTACTAATATCAGATCGGTAAACAAGCCAGCCACACGTCCTGCCACTGCGATATCTGACGAAGAATCCGACTCATTGTCCGTAACGGTAGTGGACGTTTGTACGCTCGATGAACTTACGGCAGTGGAAGTTTGTACACTCGACGAGCTTACAGTAGTCGAAGCATTAGTTGTCGACGTAGAAGCTGATATTGAGGTATCGGCACTCCGCCCCCGACATCCTGTCAGCACGCCTGATGCTATAATTGCCACACCCAAAAAAATCGATATGACCTTAAACATCATTAGCTCCTTCCTCAAGCATTTTACGGGACTATTCGATCAATTAGACACTCAATTTCATCTTATCACAAGAAAAAATTCCGCGCACCACACAGAAATGTTCCCCTTTTGGTTACTCTGACTACATCAAATAGTCTAAAACTCAAGTCGAAGGAGTTTATTCGCCCTCGCCGGTCAAATCATAAGTCCTGACATTCGACCGTATATTGACACTTCTCGCAAAAAAAGCTACGATAACTAACACAGATAGAACTAATATCATCAGTAAAGTTTGCACAAGAATATGAACCATTAATGTTCAAGGAGGTCTATTATGGAAGACGCATTGGAAGTTATTGAAAAAGTCATATCGCAGCACAGTAAATTAACTGAGAATGTTAAAACTACCGGGGAAAAAATGAATGACATCGATGCGGTTTTTATTTCCCAGAGGGAAACATACAAAACCGCTCACGGCGTATCTTCAGTTAACAACTTACTCGATAAGCGGGATCAATTACTACAATCGGTTAATATTCTGGGAGATGGTCTGAAAAAGCACTTTGACTATGAAGAAAAGGTCCTGCCGCTGGTTTTCGGGGAATTTCTTATGAAAGATGTTCTTCACGATCATCATGAAATATTAGAGAAAATCGAGAATGCCCGGGCGTCTTTAGTCAAACTCGAAAAATTGAACCGTGAAGAGTTGCCCGCGAAGAGACTAGAGATACTACAAAATATCAATGACATCAGTAAAACTGTTTTGAATCATAAACGATATGAAGAAAAGATCCTGAACCTGACTAAGACAGTATTTAAGGAAAAAGAAGATTATCGCGAGTAATCGAGATCGGGTTAACATATAGACAAATGTTCCGATTTTTCCATCAATAATTATTTCATCGAAAAGATAAACGGTATCGCCCACGAGGGCGCATGGCTGGACAGACATCCCGATGTTCGTTCAGTGGTGATACTATAAATCAATCCGTTCTTAAAGGGGAGCAGAAATGCTCCCTTTTTTGTTTGATTTTAGTCATGCTATAATATGGCTAAAAATTAGGTATGTGAGAGGAAAATGATGTTGTATTTTGAAACCTATATTATAATTGCTCTCCTCTTCACAATCCTTACATTCCTTATTGCCGGATCATATCTAAAGAATAAAAAATATACCATAGTTTTCAGTGTTTTTATTCTTATTCTAGGGTTTGTTATTCCATATGTTTTAATTCTTCTGCAAAGGGTATATGGAAGCTTAGGGGAAATCCATAGCCTGTCATTCGATAGTCTAATGTGGCGAGAGGGCAAAACAGTGGAAGAATCCATGCATGTTTTCATTACTGAGCCGACAGCTGTCGAAATGGCAGGACGTTATTTTATTCACAATATCGGATTTATAATATTGTCAATAGCAATTGGTATAGCAATTGGAATATTGGTACATTCACTGTCGAAAAAACAAAAGGCGGCTTGAAAAACAAAATAAAATAGCAACATATTCACGAATGACAAATATACTTTTACACTTAATTTATTAGTTACCACATTTAACCATGAATGTGAACGGTATCAAGTAATCGTACCTATGACTGGACAATGATGCCGATGTTCGTCCAGCGGTGACATTATAATTCGGTAGTTCTCAGAAGAGGAGTATTGCTGCTTCCCTTTTTTGTTTTGACTCTGGTAGTGCTATAATCTGGCTGGTTTTGCTAGTAGATTACATGAATATTAATAAAGAGAAAAAGCGAGTGCCAGCGACCTGACTTAAACCAGTGAGTTATGCTCCCCACGTTTATATTTTGGGAAACAGATCAGGCTTGAGGTAGTGTTTTTTCTCAAGGGGAGTGATGAACATGCAGATTGTAATGATACCAAGAAGCTATTTGGGGAAATGGTCGCTCGGCTTGGCAGGAACTTTTATGATAGCTTTCATAGTGTTTCTTGTTTTAACTCAAGTCCCAACTGGTTTCAATGGGCTTCCTCCCGGATTTGATCCGCTTGTTGCATTTATCTTCGCAATGGTTCTTGTCGTAATATCAGTAGCCACAATTGTTACTGGTCTAATAAGTCTGATAAAACATAAGGAAAGGTCTACTCTTGTTATTGGGGGTATGATAATTACTTTTTGGTTCGGGCTGGTAGGGGCAGTCGGTCAGTATCTAATTTAAGTGGCAGTGACTGGATTTGAACCAATGGTTAAGGCTTATAAGTCCCTCATGGTAAACTTAGCTTAATCGAAAATTGAAACGGTATCAGATAGCTATGCGCATGGTTGGACAAACATTCCGATGTTCGTCCAGCGGTGACATTATAATTCGGTAGTTCTCAGAAGAGGAGCATTGCTGCTTCCCTTTTTGTTTTGACTCTGGTAGTGCTATAATCTGGCTAGGTTCGGTTTTAAACTAAAGATAGTATTAGCAATACCTCGAAGAGGAGGATATATGTTCAAGCGAAGTTATACCCGCAAGTTCCTGCTTATTACCGTTATTTTATTGACACTGGCTTTAATAAATAGCAGCTGTTCTGATTTCTTCAATATCACTCAAACCACTACCGGTACGACTTCACATACCACAACCAGCTCTTCACCGATAGCATCAACGACAACGACTTCGTCAGTTCCTCCCGGCAAGGGCATCGCACTGTCCAAATTCATGCCTACCGAGCAAGAATCATTAGGGAAATTCTTCTCTCTGCACGTATATCTTGCATCCGGTACTTTTACAGCGAACGGCTCGGCAAATTATTACCCCGAATTATATACAATCTATTCCGGTTATCGGGAAACCGATACAAATATGAACTGCGATTTATTTATCGTCGGGCGGCGTTTCAGCACAGCCGCAGACGTAGAAAAATATCTGTCGACGCGGGCGGACATCAGTAGTTCATGGGTAAGTCTTTCCAGCCTGGGGTCAGCCTATAAATACTGGAGTAAATCTACTTATATAGAAACAGGAATAAGCGACCCTCCTGCAAGTATTCAAAATGGTTTCTCTATAGTATATGACGGACAATTTTTCGTGACGGCGGTTAAGTACGATATATATTTAATTGAAGTCTTTGTATCGATAAGCACAGTCGATGCCGAGAGTGTGGGGTATACCATCTCCCAGGACATGATTGCCCGGTATAATTCGGCAAACTGATATCGAGACAGCCCTACGTTTTATCTCCCGATATGGTTTTCTTTTGCGAATCGTAAGTAAGCGCGATTTCTGTTGTCGGCTGTGGCAAAAGAGCAGAACTCGACATCAAGACAATTTCAGCTCAAAAATAGACCGATTATGAGCACGACCCGATTTTAATCTTCTTTATTACGATTGTGATATATTTATGCTATGTCCGGAGATAATTTAGATTCAGCATCGATTACAAAGGGACTCGAGACCCGGTTCATCGGGAAAAATGTCCTCTACTATTCTGAATTGACATCGACGATGGATGTTGCCCGCCGGGAAGCGATGAAAAAAACCCCCGAAGGCACAGCCGTAATCGCCAACCGACAGACGAAGGGCAAAGGTCGCTTGAACCGGACATGGGTTTCACCGGAAGATAATATCGCCGTATCTATCATCTTGTATCCGGACAAAAAACATCTCCCGTCCCTTACAATGCTGGCATCACTGGCAGTATTGCACAGCATCGAAACCGGCACAGGGTTGAAATGCCAGTTAAAATGGCCTAACGACGTACTCATCGACGGTAAAAAAGTGTGCGGCATCTTACTCGAGAGCCGCATTCAAAAAGACAGTATGTCTTACGCTATCATTGGCTTCGGCGTTAATGTCAATATGAAGCTGAAAGACTATCCGGAGATATCATCGATAGCGACCAGCCTTGCAGATGAACTCGGGAGAACCGTATCGAGATTAACCCTGATACGCAATCTATTCGTTGAAGTAGAAAACCTCTATCTGGGATTAAAATCCGGCCATTCTCTTCTGGAAGAATGGAAAACGCATCTGGTAACACTCGGTAAAAACATCCGCGTCCGCTCAGGAGAAGACATTTTTGAAGGCGTCGCCGAATCGGTAGCCGAAGACGGCGGACTGCTACTGCGCTGTCCCGACGGTAAGCTGATGAAATTCATGGCCGGCGACGTCACTCTGAGATAAAAATTTGACAACATTATGTAACTCATTATAAGATTAAATTTGATACTGAAGGAGACTGAATAGAGTAAATGTATTACCGAGCCAATGTCATCCATCATGCTCACGTTATTCTAACCAACCCTCGGGCTTGGTCAATCGGTCGTTAAACAAAAACTACAAATATAATAGGAACTTAAGCCCGAGGTAAAATCTCGGGCTTATTATTTTAATAACAAACAGCACTGCACATTATTGTATAATTGGTTAATCATCAAGCTGGAAAAGGTAATAAAATGAGAATTCAAAAATGTAAAGGAACGCGAGACCTCTCACCGAAAGAAATGACCCAGTTTCGGCTCGTCGAGGGGATTTTCCGGGATTCATGCCTCAAGTGGGGATATGAAGAAGTCAGGACCCCGACAATCGAGTCCCTGCACCTGTTTACCTCGGCCGGGACACTCACAGCCGGGACACTGAGTAAGGTTTACTCCTTCCTCGACTGGGACGGCTGGTGCGGAGAAAGAGTAGTACTCAGGCCGGAAGGTACCATCCCTGCCGTCCGGCTCTATATCGATAATCTGGTCGATAAAAAGCTCGCCAGGCTTTTCTACATCATAAATACGTTCACCTTCGAAGAGACCGGCAAGGAAAATAGAGAGAGATGGCAATGTGGTACGGAGCTAATCGGTGCAGGTTCGAAATACGCCGATGTAGAACTGATTACTCTCGCCATCGAAGTACTGAAAAAACTGGGGCTCGAGGATGTCGAATTGAAGCTATCTCACGCTGGTCTGATAAGGGCTTTGCTGGCAGGGTTCGGGTTATCCCCGGAAGAGCAGGGTAAGGTCTTCGACCAGATCCTCGACGGTAACACGGCAGTCCTGGCACGGTTAAAATCACAAACCCCCGAGCTGATGCGTTTATTGACGCCGCTGCTCGATACGAAAGGTAAAACCCCGGGATTTTTACGCAATCTCAAAGCAGTTTTTAATCAAAACCTGCCCGAATTTAAACCGGCGCTAGACAATTTCCTGAGCATCGTCGATTTGCTGGAGACTATGGGACAAAAATATCAGATCGATATTGCCTCAGGCAGAGGTTTCGAATATTACACCGGTATTATCTTTCAATTATTCGTCGGGAAAACCAGAGTCGGACAGGGCGGCAGATACGATGCCCTCATTCCATTGATGGGAGGCAAGGATATCCCCGCTTCCGGCTTTGCCTTACGCCTCGACCGTCTGATGAATATCATGAAAACACCCCCGCAAATCAAGCAGGAACCTGAAAAGATACTGGTTCGGTTTGTCAACGACGGAGTAAAAACCGTCAGAGAAGCCTGCGAAATCGCAGGCTGCCTGCGTAAAGCCGGATTTATCGTCGCTCTGGAACTGGATAATGAAAACAAAGATGATTTTCAATGGCTGATTGAAATAAAAAATGCCTCACCGCAGTTTGTTATTGCCAACCAATCAAAGAAACAAAAAACGACCGCTAAAACAGTGGGAGAAGTCCTGAAGATACTGGGAGCGGGAAAGTGACGATTAAGATTGCCCTGCCCAAAGGAAAGTTGCTCGCCGAGACCGCCCTTCTGCTGGAGAAAACCGGCTGGCAAATGGAAGGCTATAACGAGGGATTGCGCAACTACCGCGTGAAATCCCTCCGCTTCCTCGATATGACGGCAAAAGTCTTTCAGGAGAAAGACATCCCCATCCAGGTAGCTATCGGCAACTACGATATTGGTATCTGCGGGATAGACTGGTTGGAGGAACTTACATCGAAATATCCCGCTTCGGCTCCGATTAAAATCAGAGACCTGGGGTATGGAAAAGGCACTTTATATCTGGCAGCAAGCAGCTATGCAAAAATACCGTCGCTGGCTAGCCTGTCCTCGAAATCGGAACTTGTCCGTATCGCCAGTGAATACCCTAACATCGCCGAGTCATTTATCCTGAATCTGCGTGTCAAACGGTTCAGTATCTACCCCGTCTGGGGGGGCGCCGAAGCTTACCCGCCGGAGAACGCCACACTGGCGCTGGTAGCAGGCGATACCGACGAGAAGCTATTCAATAATGGATTGAAATCTTTATGTAAAGTAATGAATTTCAACGCCTGCCTTATCGCAAACCGGAAAAGCTGGGAACAAAAAGACCTCAGCGACGTCTTAACGACACTGGAAACGATAAAACCGGGGAAAAGCAAATCAACGACTCCTGCGAAAGTCTCTTCAGCCGGACGTTTTTCAACTGCAGTAATAGATAAAGACATGGTTCGTATTGCCCTGCCGGACGGACACCAGCAAAAGCACACCGTCGAACTGCTGAATAGAGCGGGTATAAAACTTGACGACTATCCGTCATCGACAGGTAACCGCCGGCCGATCAGTAATCTTGACGACGTATTCATCAGGGTCATCAGACCTCAGGATATGCCTTTGCAGGTAGCCAACGGCAATTTCGACCTGGCAATTACGGGACTCGACTGGGTAACCGACCACCTCGACTCGTTCCCTTCCAGCCCGGTGCAGGAATTAGCCGACCTGAAACTCGGCTGGGTAAGGATCGTGGCAGTGGTCGGTAAGGATGTACCGGCGGATAATATCTACGATTTGCAGAGGTTCTATGCGGAAAACACCGCCCCTATCAGGGTTGCCTCGGAATATGTTAATATTGCCGATAAGTATGCACGCGATAATCATCTCGGAATGTACCGTGTCATACCGACCTGGGGTGCGACGGAAGCGTTCCTGCCTGAGGATGCCGACCTTTTGATTGAAAACACGGAAACCGGCAGTACCATTGCAAGGCATAACCTGAAAATTATTGATACGCTCTTCGAATCCACCGCGCGTTTGATTGGAGCTAAAAACAAAGCGTACAGCCCTGTCAAAAAGGCAAGAATAGAGAAAATCATAAAATTACTGAATAAAGCAGCGGTTAAACAAGAGGCAAATAAGTGAAAATTATTGAAGGTTTCGACAAAGCGAAAAAGTTGCTCGACAGACAGGCACCCAAAAGTCTGGACTACAAACAGGAAGCGTCCGTCAAAAAAATCATCGACGACGTGCGGAAACGCGGCGACGCGGCACTACTGGAGCTTACTGAAAAATTCGACGGCGCAAAGCTATCTTCTCTGGAAATAAAACCGGCGCAGATTAAAGCCGCCTACAGAAAAGTCAAACCTGAACTAATCGATGCTTTGAAGCTGGCGGCGGAGCGTATCGGCGCTTTCCACCAGATGCAGAAAGAGCGCTCTCTAAAAACATACACCCACGGGAAAACAGGCTGGATGGTCCGCCCGATGGAGAAGGTTGGTGTTTATGCTCCCGGCGGCACTGCCAGTTATCCCTCGACAGTGCTGATGACCGCCATACCTGCAAAAGTGGTCGGTGTCAGAGAAGTAATTCTGGTAACACCACCCGGTAAGAACGGAAGTATTTCACCCTCAATTTTGGTTGCCGCTGACATCGCGGGAGTCAACCGGATTTTCTCTATCGGAGGAGCTCAGGCAATTGCAGCCCTCGCTTTCGGTACGGAATCCGTCCCGCGAGTGGATAAAATCTGCGGACCGGGTAATATCTATGTTATGCTGGCGAAAAAACAGGTCTATGGAGCAGTCGGCATCGATGGCCTTCAGGGTCCATCCGAAGTGGTGGTCATTGCGGATGAATCGGCCGACCCTGAGTACTGTGCCTCCGACTTGCTGGCACAAGCAGAGCACGGCGGTTTATCGCCATCGATTTTAATTACCGATTCGCGTCCGCTTGCTGAAAAAATCGTGGAAACACTCGATAGGCAGATGAAATTCTGCTCGCGCCAGGCAATCATCAAGGAATCGCTGAAAAACAACGGAATGATTGTCATCGTGAAAAACATGAAAGAGTCAATCGCACTGACCAATATGTATGCCCCGGAACATGTTTTGCTGCTGGTCAAACCGGGCAGCCCGGCCTACGAAGAACAGCTTACCAATGCCGGCTGTATTATCTACGGACAGAAAGGGACCGTACCTATGAGCGATTATATTTCAGGTCCTTCACATGTCCTGCCGACTGAAGGCACAGCGAGATTTTTCTCGCCGCTGAACGTTACCGACTTTGTGAAAATAACGAATTTAAGCAGTGTCGGCGATGCCCTGATGAACCTGGCGGGAAAAGCGGCAAGTACCATCGCCCGTGCCGAAGGACTGGACGCCCATGCGCAGGCAATCGAACTTCGACTGAGAAACACAAGGAAAAAGAACTAAAATGGGTATAGAAAAATTGATAAAGAAAGACCTGCTTGCCTTCGGAGGATATTCCGCCGCCACCTCCCCGGAAACTCTCGAAGGCAAAATCGATGTCGCTACCCGAGACATCATCAAGCTGGACGCCAACGAAAATCCTTACGGCTGTTCGCCTCGCGTGAATAAAGCCCTGTCACAATTCCAGCAGTTCAATATCTACCCCGACGACGGGCAGGAAAAACTGAGGAAACTGCTGGCAGGCTATGCAGGCATCGACGCAAAATACATCGTCGCGGGGAGCGGCAGCAATCAACTCATCGACCTTCTCATTCGCCTGCTGGTAAATAAAGGCGACGAAGTAATCAACTGCACCCCTACCTTCGGCATTTACAGTTTCAGCACAAAACTGTGCGGCGGTACACTGGTAGAAATCCCCAGGGACGAAAATTTCAATATCGATATCGCAAAGGTCAAATCCGCCGCTGGCAAAAAAACGAAAATCATCTTCATTGCCAATCCTAACAACCCTACCGGTAACCTGACTCCGAGAAAAGATATCATCGAATTACTGGAAACAGGCGTGCCCGTGGTCGTGGATGAGGCATACTATGAATTCAGCGGACAGACTGTCGTGCCTCTGATGAAAAAGTACGACAATCTTATCATCCTGCGGACTTTCAGTAAATGGGCAGGGCTGGCAGGCTTGAGAATCGGCTACGGACTTTTCCCTCCGGAGATCGCGGATTTCATCCTTAGAATCAAAATTCCCTATAACGTAAATGCCGCTGCTATCGCCGCCGTTGCAGAATCATTCAAAGATACCGACTATTTGATAGATAGTGTCAAAAAGCTCATCGCCGAAAGGAAAAGGCTTTTCACCCGACTGCAAAAAATAGACTGGCTCAAAGTCTATCCTTCACAATCGAATTTCATTCTTTGCAGGGTCGAAGGGATAGACGCCAGAGAATTATATAAAAAGTTACAGGCAAAAGGCATACTGGTACGCTACTTCGACCAGAACCGTATCAAGGACTGCATCCGCATCAGCGTGGGTAAACCGGAGCACACCGATGCCGTAATCAAAGCACTCCGAGAAATAGGAGGATAACCGATGTCAAAGCGTAAATCTAACATCAAGCGTGTCACCCAGGAGACCAAAATCAATCTGAGTTTGAATCTGGATGGTACGGGCAAATATGAAATCGATACCGGCATCAAAATGCTCGACCACCTGCTTTCACAGACCGCCAAACACGGCCGGTTCGATATTAAACTGACGGCTTCCGGCGACGACCAGCATCACGTTGCGGAAGATATCGCCATTTGCATGGGAAAAGCTTTCAATGAAGCGCTTGGAGAGAAATTGGGCATCGTCAGGATGGCAGATGCCACTGTCCCGATGGACGAGTCGCTGGCAATGGTCGCTATCGATATCAGCGGGCGGGGCTATTGTGTGCTCGATGTGGAATTCAAAAAGAATGATATGCAGGGCTTTCAATCCGACCTTGTCCGCCATTTTATGGAGTCGTTCGCTCTGGAAAGCAGGATGAACATACACGCTCATGTCCACTACGGCATGAACGACCACCACAAGGCGGAAGCACTGTTCAAAGCACTGGGAAGAGCGCTGGATATCGCTACACGTATTGATACCCGCACTGCTGGTGAACTCCCCAGCACCAAACAGAAAATAGAAAAGTAGCACTATATTGTCATTCCGTACTTGATACGGAATCCAGTTACTAATCATCTGGATTCCAGCCTTCGCTGGAATGGCAAAAGCGTCGATGAAAGGAAGTAAAAATCCTTATCGGATGCACTCCTGCTGAAAAGAGACTCATCTCCGAGTTTCATAACAGGGATAGTACGAGGGGATTGCTGATAGGAAGATAGAGATTTCTTCTCCCTTCAAAAGGAGAGGTATTTTTTCCTTACACCAGCTTTTTTCCTGTCAGCCGCTCATAAGCAGTACGGTAAATGCGGGCGGTCGATTCGATAACTTCGGGGGGCAGCATCGGCGCAGGAGGTTCTTTATTCCAGCCGGACTTTATCAGCCAGTCGCGCACCGGTTGTTTATCATAGCTGGGTTGGGACTGCCCTACTTTATACAGCTTCACATCCCAGAAACGCGATGAGTCCGGTGTCAGCATTTCATCGATAACAATCAATTTACCGTTGTCCAATCCGAATTCGAACTTGGTATCGGCAATGATAATTCCTCTGGCAATCGCCTGCTTACGGGCAAAGTTGTAAACCGCGAGGCTTTTTTCTTCAATTGCCTTGGCAAGGTCTACTCCGATTTCTTTCCCCATCGTCTCGATACTTATCGGCAGGTCATGCCCCGACTCCGCCTTGGTAGTCGGAGTAAACAGAGGCTCGGGTAATTCCTGGCTTTCCAGCATACCTTTAGGTAAAGGTATCCCGAAGGCAGTCCCGCTCTTTCGATATTCCGCCCATGCCGAACCGGCAAGGTAGCCCCGCACGACACATTCTACCGGTAATCGCTCAACCTTCTTGACGACCATCGAACGTCCTCCCAGATACCCGGGATAAGCAAAACGTTTCTCGGCGGTAAGATATTTGTCCAGAACTTTCACATTATCAACCGCCTCGACGACATGATTGGGAACAATCTTCTTCGTTCGGTCAAACCAGTAAGCGGAAATTTGGTTCAATACTTTGCCTTTGTCAGGGATACCGCAGGGGAGGACCGAATCGAAAGCAGAAATGCGGTCGGTAGCCACAATCAGCAAATACTTGCCCATATCATAAGTATCACGGACTTTTCCTTTTACGAACGAGGGAAGGGGCAAATCTGTTGTCAATTGCATCTTATCTTCTCCTCTCAATTGTTTGATGGTCCTATCTACAGTCGAAATAAGCTCCCGCAGACGCTCGGACTTCTTAACGAGCTCTT
>JAFGHZ010000056.1 GCA_016929875.1 Dehalococcoidales bacterium | reverse complement strand
TTGTCATTCCCGCGCAGGCGGGAATCCAGTTATCGAATACTCTTCCTTATTATCGAGGAGTTTATGCTGAGAGACAGACTTATTACCCTGCTGACCGAAGCGGTAAACAAAGCGCAAAAAGACGGTAAATTGCCGGCGGTGGTATTACCGGAAATCACCATCGAACGTCCCCAGAACGCAGAGCACGGCGATTATGCGTCGAATCTGCCCCTGAAACTGGCGAGACTGGTAAAAAACAACCCGATGTCAATCGCCGGTGAATTAGTAGCTTTACTCCCCCCCGCCGAAGAAATCGAGAGTGCCGTAGCCACACCCCCAGGGTTCATCAACTTCACGCTCAAAAATGACTGGCTGAGCCGGCAGGTGGACTCTATCCTGAAAGACAGCGAATTTTTCGGTAACAGTAAACTGGGACAGGGAAAAAAGGTACAGGTCGAATTCGTTAGTATCAATCCGACCGGGCCCATCCACGTCGGACACGGGCGCGGCGCCATTCTGGGAAGCACTCTCGCCAATGTCCTTTCCGCCAGCGGCCACAAAGTAGAAAAAGAATATTACTTCAACGACGCCGGTAATCAGATGGATATCTTCAAACGCTCGCTCTACGCCCGCTATCTGCAATCTTTAGGGGAGAAAGCCGAAGTCCCGGAGAACGGCTATCACGGCAGCTATATGGTTGACCTCGCCAAAGAAATAGTCGCCGAATATGGAGATAAATTCCGGAAACTCGACGAAGCAGAAGCCATAAAACAGCTCGGCGAAATCGGCATCGGCAAAATCAAGGACAAAATCAGAGAAGACCTTGCGCAATTACGCGTGGAATATGACGTCTGGTTCCGTGAGCAGAGCCTCTACGAGAACGGGCAATATGACAAAGTGATGCAGTTGTTACGCAAAGGCGGTTATATCGCGGAAAAAGAAGGTGCTACCTGGTTCGTTTCCACTTCGCTGGGCGAAGACAAGGATAATGTCGTGGTACGCAGTAACAGCGCGCCGACCTACTTCGCTACCGATATCGCTTACCATTACAACAAATTCCTCGAGCGTAAGTTCGACAAAGTTATCGATATCTGGGGAGCCGACCACCAGGGACATGTCCCGCGCATGAAGGCTGTGGCAACGGCACTGGGAATTGAGCCGGAGCGCCTCCAGATTATCATTCACCAGCTGGTAACATTGAAGCGCGGCGGCGAGCTGGTACGTGTCTCGAAACGTACCGGCGACCTGATTACCCTCGAAGAAGTAATGGATGAAGTCGGCGTGGATGCCTGCCGCTTCTTCTT
The DNA here is from genome assembly GCA_016929875.1 of Dehalococcoidales bacterium. Taxonomy (GTDB): domain Bacteria; phylum Chloroflexota; class Dehalococcoidia; order Dehalococcoidales; family Fen-1064; genus Fen-1064. The sequence goes on along the minus strand of JAFGHZ010000056.1, from coordinate 8,959 downwards.
CCTGGCACGCAGCGCTACCAGCCAGATGGACTTCGACCTGGAGCTTGCGAAAAAGCAATCTCAGGACAACCCTGTTTATTACGTCCAGTATGCTCACGCCCGTATCGCCAGTATTATGAGGCTCGCAGATGAAAAGAAAATCGATTACTCCGACGGCGATGTTTCTCTTCTTAAAACACAGCCCGAGCTGACATTGATACGCAAGCTGTTATCACTACCCGAATTAATCGAGATGATATCCGTTACCTCGGAGCCGCATCACCTCGCCTATTACGCTCAGGACCTGGCGACCGTCTTCCACGCCTTCTATAAGGACTGCCGCGTCGTTACCGATGATGCGGCAATGACGAAAGCACGACTCAAACTGGTAATGGCAACTAAGACGGTACTGGCGAAAACGTTGCACCTGATGGGGATGACCGCCCCCGACAGAATGTGAAACCGCAGTTTCATACTGAGAGAGCTTTAAGCGAACGAATGTATCTGCCGCAGTGTTTATACTGAGCAAAGCGAATGTATCATTGTCATTCTGAGCCGCTCTTTATTGACACCCCCGGTGAATTTGCGAAGAATCTCGTTTCCTTTTCTCCCATTGCGAATCCCGATTATATCGGGATGTGGCAATCCCACGTAAAAATACACCCTCCCACATATACCACCATTCCGTTCCTTCGATACACCTCGGCAAGCTCGGCGCAGGCACTCAGGACAGGCCTCCGACACGGAATCCAGTTATAAATCTTACAAATCCCCATTCTCATAAGAACGACAACGTGTTCCACCCGGTTTTAACCCCTTTTGTTTTGTAATTAGTAAATTCGACAAGGCCGGATAGAAACTCCAGAAGAGGAAGGGCGAATGCCCTTCCTCTCGTATTTTTTCCCCGCCCTTATAGGGCGGGGAAAAAAGGGTGGGTCGTCGGGCAATAAATACGGAAATCTATTAAATTGTCATCCTCTTAATTTTTTGCTAATATTGGTATCAAATTCATGGATTCCAAAAACTTTTGATACGAGGGGGGTCTATGTGTTTCTCAGCGGAAGCAAGTTTGGCGGGCGGTGCAGTAATATCCGCAATCGGCATCGCTACCCTCACCAAAGCCGAAAAGCCGGCACAAAAACTGTTCGCGGGGATACCTCTGCTGTTCGGTCTTCAGCAATTCGCTGAGGGCGTGCTGTGGACAACTCTGAAATCAGGCAAATACGACGCGCTTCAGAACATCACTACCTACATCTTTCTGATAACTGCGCTGGTCGTCTGGCCTGTGATGATACCTCTATCCATGTGGCTTATGGAAGAGGTAAAAAGGAGAAAGAAAATCCTCATCGGTTTGTTGATAACAGGGGGTGCCCTGTCGCTGTTTTACGCTTTCTGCCTCATCGCTTATAATGTCGCCCCGCAAATACAGAGTTTCCATATCCAGTATATTGATGACTTCCCCGTAATCCCCGTAAGGATTGCTTTTATATTCTATGTGGTCTCGACAATCGCGCCTCTCTTCGTCTCGTCCGTCAGGCGGATGTGGCTGTTCGGTGTCCTGATAACGGTGTCTTACATCGTCACGGCCATATTCTTCTCCCAGTACCTGACATCCGTCTGGTGCTTCTTTGCCGCGCTTATCAGCATATCGATTTACTGGATACTCAGAGGCTCCCGAAGCAAAGCAAAAACATCACAATGAGGCTAAATTATGTAGGGTGGGTGAAACCCACCAACCGTTAATTCCCTCTCTCTGCATTTCCATTCCGTGCTCCGACACGGAATCCAGTTATGAAATTCCCTTCTCCCCTGAGAGGGAAAGATATTCCCATTCCCTGAGATTGCCACCCATTCGCTATGCTCAGGGTAAACTATCCTCACAATGACATTAAGGCATTCTTGTCCCTCTCGTCTCATTTATGATAGACTTCTTTCATAACGAGGTTGATTTTGAAATGAAGAAACGTGTTTTTTCCGGTGCCCGTCCTACCGCCAGACAGCATATCGGCAACTTGCTGGGAGCTATCGATAATTATGTCAATCTGCAGAAGGATTACGACTGTGTTTACTGCATCGTCGATATCCACGCCCTGACCACCCTGCAGGATACCGCCCAGATTCAGAATTATATCCGCGAACTGGCACTCGATTGGCTTGCCGCCGGGCTTGACCCGCATAAAAGCATCATCTTCGTGCAGTCTCACGTGCCCGAGGTGACGGAACTGCATACGTATCTGAGCATGGTCACCCCGTTAAGCTGGCTGTTGAGGGTGCCGACATTCAAAGAAAAGGCAAAAGCTCAGCCCGATAATGTCAATTACGGACTGGTCGGTTATCCCGTCTTGATGGCTTCCGACATCGTCCTGTATAAAGCGGAGGTCGTCCCCGTCGGAGAGGACCAGTTGCCTCATCTGGAATTGACGAGAGAGATTGCCCGCCGGTTCAATGGATTATTCGGGGAGACATTCCCGGAGCCGAAGGCAAAACTTACCAGCTTCCCCAACATACCTTCGTTGATCAGTAGCGGTAAGATGAGCAAGTCCGAGGCAGGTTCGACAATCGATATCGCCCATACGGCGGAAGAAACTACGGCGCGAATTATGAATGCCATTACCGACCCGGCACGTAAGTTCCGCAAAGACCCCGGCCATCCCGAGGTCTGCAATATCTACACCCTCCACAAATACTTCACCCCTGCGGAGAAAGTGGAGAAAATAGGTGTGGAATGCCGTAAAGCAGAAATCGGCTGTGTCGATTGCAAAAAACTGCTGTCAGCTAATATGAACGAATTTCTCCGTCCCCTGCGCGAAAAACGCTCTGAGCTCGCCGCCAGGCCGGAGTTTATAAAAGAGGTGCTGGCTGACGGTGCCGACCGCGCCCGGGTTATTGCCCGTGAGACTATCCGTGAAGTCAAACAGAAAATGGGGCTCCTCTGAGGACCGTTCTGCACACCTGCATTAATTTATGAGGTGAATCGAAATCGAAATCATACCGGCTGTTGACCTTAAAGGTGGAAAATGCGTCCGTCTCTACCAGGGTGACTACCATCAGGAAATCCAGTTTTCCGACGACCCTCTGGATGTGGCACTGAAGTGGCAGGCGATGGGTGTTTCGAGACTGCACATCGTCGACCTCGACGGTGCCGCTGAGGGCAAGCCCGTCAATATGGATATCATCACCAACATTGCCAGCACGATGCTCATTCCCACTCAGTTAGGCGGCGGTTTACGGGACATCGATACCATTCAGAAAATACTGGCGCTGGGTATCGAACGTGTCATTCTCGGTACGGTAGCAGTTGAAAATCCCCGATTGGTGGAGCAGGCATGCAAACGCTTCCGCGATTACATCATCGTCAGCATCGATTCGCGGGACGGATTTATCGCAACACACGGCTGGCAGAAAGGCACGGGGCTGACGACCTTGCAGTTTGCTGAGAATATGATACAGCTCGGCGTCAAGCGGTTTATCTATACCGATATCAGCCGCGACGGCACGCTTACCGAGCCTAATTTCTCCGGCATCGCCGAACTGATTCACGGAGTAAAAGCACCGGTCATCGCCGCCGGCGGAGTGTCGTCGATTCTCCACCTGAAAATGCTCAAGCAGCTCGGCGTCGAGGGTGCTATTATCGGTAAGGCAATCTACACCGGCGATATCAATCTGAAAGAAGCCCTGAAAGAGCTCAACAAATAATACAAAATGTCATTCCGTACTTAGCAGGAGCTGAGTTACAAGGTCCCTAAGCTTTAGCTGTGGGAGAGGGGATGCAACCCCCTCTAAGAAAATTTCCCTTCCCGACGGGAAGGGAAAAAGGGATGGGGCGTTGTGTAAATGACATATGGAGAAACAAAAATGAAAGATATTAAATTCGATGAAAAGGGATTGGTTCCCGCCGTAATACAGGACGCCGACACCGGCGAAGTATTGATGGTCGGCTATATGAACGAAGAAGCGCTCAATCTCACTCTTGAGGACGAAGATGTCTGGTTCTACAGCCGAAGCCGTCAGGAAATGTGGCACAAGGGCACTACTTCCGGCAACTATATCAAGGTAAAAGAAGTCTGGAAGGACTGTGATAACGATACCATTCTGGTAAAGGCGAAACCCGTCGGGCCCGTATGCCACACCGGCAACAAGACCTGCTTCTTCCAGCAAATCAGATAGTCAACATCTTCGGCAATTCCAAAGAGAGTTCAAGGGGGGCTTAACGCCCCTCTTTGTATTTAAAAAATGGACTCTCCCTGATAGGGAGAGTCCAGGAGTGGGTCGTTGTGCACCCGAACAATTAAACACTAATTCTGCTCGTTTGGAATACTCGGCTCCGCCGCTTCTTTGTCGGCTTCGATAGCGGTTTTCAGTGCCATTATCCCGATTCTGAGTTGCTCGTCATCAGGTTCACGGGTAGTCATACTCTGCAGCCATAATCCCGGCGTCAGTAAAATCTTCATAATTATGTTATTGCTATGCTTTGCGCCGAAGTGGATAAATTCATAACCCAGAGCGGCAATCACCGGCACCAGCAGAATCCGGCTCAATACCATCAGCCAGAGCGCCTGTTTTCCCACCAGTGAAAAGACTATGATGGCAATCACCATCACCGCGAAAAGAAAGCTCCCGCCGCAGCGGATATGGGCTTTGCTGAACTTCCTGACGGCTTCCGGTTCCAGAGAAGCACCGGCTTCGAAGCCGTTCACCGCTTTATGCTCCGCTCCGTGATAAGCGAAGACCCGCTTGATATCGGGCATAAATGTTATCAGCCTGATGTAAATCAGGAAAATCGCCAGTCGGATGAGCCCCTCTACCAGGTTAAATAATATCGCCGAATCGATGGTGAATAATCTGGTAATAAACAGGGGCGTTATAAAGAAAATCGCGACCCCGAAGACGAGTGAAAGCGCCAGCGTCACCCATATCAGCCAGCCGCCGACTTTCTCATCTTCTTCTTCCAGAGCCACGTTGGCGGAATACATCAGGGTTTTGAATCCGAACACCAGCGATTCAATCAGCACGATAATACCGCGCAGCAGCGGCACCGACCGCATCCAGCCGGCATAAAAACGTGGAATCGGTTGTTTATCCACGACGGTCTCGCCGTTAGAGCGTCGCACCACCGTTACCATGTGCTTCTCGCCGCGTATCATCACGCCTTCCATGACTGCCTGACCGCCGTAGTGAAATATCTTTTCCGCCATATCGAACTCCCTGTTAAAAACCTGAATATCATACCAGCAAAACTTGCCCCGTACCTGATACGGGGACTGGCATCCAGATAGACAATTATATCGTATATCGCATCATATTACGATAATACGAATTATAGGCTCTGCTCGTTTATGGCCGTTTCTTGTTTGGCAATTACTAAATCCGATGTGACTGGGTAGGAGTTCTAGAAGAGGAAGGGCAAATGCCCTTCCTCTCGTATTTATTCCCCGCCCTACAAGGGCGGGTTCCGATTCGTCAAACTTATACGGAATCCCGTATGAACGGAGTGAATCGGGAGATACAGGGGTGGGTCGCTTGTCCTTCGTCCGCCGCAGGTGGACGAATGGAGGTGGGTCACTTGCCCTGAGCGCAGTCGAAAGGGTTGTGTAATGCAACCTGTGGAATTATGAATAACCTCTTTCACGTACAAGTAGTCAAGTTCTATAAATTCAATCTTCCATAAAACAAAAGGAGCGGTTTTTAAAAACCGCTCCTTTTTTATCAATCGTCGGTGGTCAACTCTTTTTCGCATAACGCCGCTTGAAACGCTCCACACGTCCGGCGGTATCGACGACTCTCTGCTCGCCGGTATAGTACGGATGGCACTTACTGCACAACTCGATTCTGATTTCCTTTTTGGTCGAGCCTACGGTAAAGGTATTTCCGCAGGAGCAGATTACCTTGGCGTCCGAAAAATATTGCGGGTGAATCTTTTCTTTCATATTATCTCTTATTCAGCGTAAACGCTGACCTTTCTCCGGTTCTCACTGTACGGCTCGTACTTTACGACACCGTCAATTAGTGCAAAGATTGTATAATCCTTACCCAGTCCGACATTACTGCCGGGATGGACGCGTGTCCCTCTCTGTCTGACAATAATGGCACCGGCACTTACTTTCTCTCCGGCATACTTTTTAATGCCGAGCCGTTGTGCCTGACTGTCTCGACCGTTCTTACTCTTACCGGCACCCTTTTTATGAGCCACTTCCCGCCTCCTCTTTCTTGCGCCGACCGCTCTTCTTCACAGGCTCCTTTTTCACAGACTCCTTCTTTACGGCCGCCTTCTTCGCAAGCGCCTTCTTTACAGGTTCCTTTTTCACGGGCGCCTTCTTCACAGATTCCTGCTCTCCGAGACCGGGAGCTTCTATTTTATCGATAGAGAGTCGGGTATAAAGATGATGTTGGCCTGTCTTCTTCCGATATCTTACCTTGGATTTGTACTTAAAAACGATGATTTTCTTACTGCGGACCGTCCCCTGTGAAGTAGCCAGTACTTTAGCTCCTTCGACATGGGGCATGCCGATAGTGGTACTCTTGTCATCGCCAATGACCAGAACTTTATCCAGTTCGACAGCATCGCCTTCAATTACATTCAGGTTCTCGACATCGATTGTCTGGCCCGGAGTAACGCGATACTGCTTTCCACCTGCTTCAATTATTGCGTAAATGTTAGTACCCTCCACAAAAGAACTATTATATCAGCTTGCCTCGTACAGCGTCAAGAAAAAACCCGGGCGATCTAATTTATCATCTTAATATATCCATTGCGAGTCCGCCGCAGGCGGGCGTGGCAATCTCACACTACACGTCATACTGAGTGAAACGAATGCATCTCGTGCTTCTGTCACTCTCCGCACAGCTTGCCCCGTATGTAAATCGGGGGCAGAGAATCTATCTTCCCCCTGCCAACCAGAGGGAGTTCAAGAGGAGCGTTGAGCCCTTCCTGGTATTAAAAATGTTCCGCCGTCTTCTTCCACAATTCCTTTACTTTCGTCCGCAATTCCTCCGGGGTACCGTCATTATCTATCACTACCTTCGCCCGTCTGGTTCTCTCTTCATCGGACATTTGAGAACGCATCCGCGCACGGATTTGCTCTTCCGTCATCCCTGTACGTGTCATAGTCCGTCTGATAACATTCGTTTTGTTCGCCGTTACCGTCCAGATTTCATCCGTCATCTTGTCCCAGCCGGACTCGAACAGTAGCGGCACTTCCACTACCACCATTTTGGCCCTGCGCTTGCGGGCTTCTGCAATTCGCCCTTCTACTATCCGGAAAGCCGCGGGATGGACAATATCATTCAGTTTCTCGAGTAATTCCGGATTGTTAAAGACAACTTCCCCCAGCTTTTTACGGTCGATGGCCCTGTCCTTCGTCAAGATTCCCTCCCCGAAGGTTTTTACCAGTTTCCGCCATACCTCGGTATCGGATAGATAAGCCTCGTGCACGATTTTATCGGCATCGATAATGGTTGCCCCCAGTTCCGCTAAAAACGAGGTCACCGTACTTTTACCGCTCCCTATCCCCCCTGTCAGCCCGATTACTCTGGTCATTGCTTATCGCCCGTCCGTCTTACTCCAGCTCCGATTCAATAATACTATAATTACCGTCTTTTCTGCGGTAAATCAAATTCAATTCCTTGGTGGCTGAATTGTGGAACAGGAAGAAATCATGCCCCAGCAGTTCCATCTGGTCGATAGCGTCATCTACCGACATCGGTCTGATTACAAAGCGCTTGGTACGCACCAGACTGGGAGAACCGGCAGTCGCCGGTTTCTCTTTGACCGCAGTCCTGATAGAAGGCCCCGTTTTGCTCTTACTTTGTAGCTTCTCTTTATACTTTTTGACCTGGCGGTCTACCAGCGGCATTACTTTATCGATGGCGACCATCAGGTTCTCCGCCTTCATCTCGGCACGGAGCAACGTCCCGTTAGTATCCACCGTAACCTGAACGCGGTAGCGCTGTCCGGGGGATTTGGTCTTCTGCTCCCCGAGTTCTATTTTGATACTGCTGATATTACTGAAATGCCTGCCCAGTTTACCGAACTTCTTTTCGACATAGTCTCTAATCGTGGGTAGTATCTCGACATTCTGACCGGTAATCTGTAATCCCATCTCACACTCCTGCTCTACTAAATTTCTCTCGCCAGCGTCAGCCCCCAGACCGTCGGGACGCCGATTTCCTTCAAAGCCGCAGCGCAAGCATTCAAGGTTGCCCCGGATGTCGCGACATCGTCAATCAGTAAAACATCCCTGTCTTTCAGAATATTGTTGCGGCAGATGAAAATCCCCTTCACGTTTTGTCTTCTTTCTTCGACACTGCCTGTTTTAGCCTGCGGTAAGTTATGACCGACTCTCGCCAGGCAATCCTCGTTGACCGGCAATCCTGTCAGTTTGCCTAATTCTCCGGCTAATAAGCTTGATTGATTGTAGCCCCGCTCCCTGACCCTTTTATCGTGCAGAGGCACGGGGACTAAAACATCGCAGGGTATCGGGTTCGCAACCAGATAATCGTTCAACAACCGGGCAAGTGTAACGGTGATAGCGCGTAAATTCCGGTATTTGAAATCGTGGATAGCTTTGCGCATCACGCCTTCGAACTTGAATGGCGAGCGGATACCGTCGATATCGGACTGCCAGTCGAGGCAACTCGAGCAGAGCCCGTAATTTTTCTGAGGTCTCCCGCATTTCGGACAGACAGGCGGCTCGATTCGCGCCAGTGAAGTCAGACAGGAATTGCAAATGAAATCGCCCTCTCTACCGCAGCCCACGCAAAATCGCGGGAATAAGAGATCCAGTGCCGCCCCTTTGAGTTGAATCAATTGAGGAAGCACGTTCACCATCCGTTAAGTTCTAAATACTTTCTGGAGTTACTGTCGGGAACGATTATTGTTATGCAACGTTCCGCTCATAATCGGCTCATCGATATAAACGTCGCCGTTCCTGATTTTCAAATTATAACCGCATGCGGGATTGGTACAAACCCATGCTTTATA
>JAFGHZ010000055.1 GCA_016929875.1 Dehalococcoidales bacterium | reverse complement strand
TGCAAGCGGCTTGATAAAAGCACCCGAAGGCATTGACCCGTTTTACCCGGACAGGATTGCCGTAATTACTCTGACCATTTCCGGCGAGTCGCTATCGGATTCCGTAGAATTTACCGGGCGGCCTTCGCAGCACGGTAACGTATGGCAATTCCAAGGCGTGGGTAACGGGAATCTCGACGGCATCGGTCTTAATATCGAAAAAGTATCTTTATGGTGGGCTCCCGATATGGGGAATTGGACAGGATGGGCAGGTTTCCATATCTTCGGGGAATTTATCATGCCTGAGGGAGTGAATGGTGGTACCCAGCCACCACAGGTCACTCTGACGTTAGAAGTCACCACTGCGGCGGATTCAGCGATGACGGGAGAAGCCACCGTTCTATGCGATGTTTCGGGTAACGGAACAGTATGGCAATATAATATACACACCGGGTGGCCTAATCTACCGTTTACCCTGCCCGAAGATGACTAACCGCGTGCTATGCGGCCCGGAAAAAGTTTGATAAAGAGGTGGCGATTAAGCTATGGAACGCCTTATCTGGATCAGCCTAAGCAGAACTTAGAGCTAAACCAGAGTATTAACGACTGGCAGTGTTAGCAGTCAAATGCTCAGATTAAAAATCAGGTCGAAGTCTTTGCCGGTACTACCTATTGATACCTCAGCTCCACTTCATGCTATTTTTGTGCTACTATTGCGCTACTTCCGTTTTATCTTTGTTTCAAAAGAGCTTACAAAAGGTCGCTACGTTGCTGCCTGGAGTGCTCAACATATTCGCGCAATCGTTCAAGTTGCCAGTCACGCTCTTTGATGCCATCGTTCACATTTCCCGAGTGAGCAGCAACGGCTCTGATGGCATATAAGGAAGCCCCCAAAGCATGAGTCACAACATGTGCCGTGCCGACCGCTTGACCTACCGCATGCGCAGCGAAGACTGCGGCTGCTTCTGTTTTCCCTTTGGCTGCGGCATGCGCACTAAGAGAAGCCTTACGTATGACAGCCATACTAAACACTCCAGTAGCTATCCAGTCCCGAAGCACTTCGATTGCCTTTCGTGGTCTGCCATCATCAGGATACTTTTCTTCAAAATAAATAAGAACACGCTCTGAGCATTCTGCCGCCCAAATAGCCAGTAATCTCTGGTCAGGCTTGAAGACCTGATGGTCTGTACGTTCTGTAAAAGGTTTGCCGAGGATCTCTGAGACGGACTTGCGAATATCGTATAGCAATTTTACTGGTCTTATCTTTTCCGGCATAATGATGCTCCTACCAGTATGCATTTTAAGTCATGCTCATAAACAAAACAACGCGCCTAAACGACTAAATTGAATTCGAGCTTGAAATCTGTGGCGGTACTACCTATTGATACCTCAGCTCCACCATTTTTCATTTAGCCTCAAAAACCGACAAGCTTCTTTTCATAGATTAAAAATCAGCTTCAAATTTTAGTTCGAATCCCCTTTGGTCGATTTTTCAGACTTTACTTCTCGTGTCCTGTACATGGAAATAGAACTGCGATAGTTCGAATCCATTCGCTGGCTCCATTTATTGAAGCAAAATCGCTAAGTTTTCAGTGCATTCGCCGGACATGATTTTTTAAAAAGCTGACCGATGTGTTTTCCCCGGGTTCACCATTTCTCAATGTAGGTACTTATAAAACCCGTATTATTAGTCGGCTGGCGCACGCTGGTTGCGCGCGCTGCTACCGGTCTGGGTTTTGCCAGTCTTCCGGCCTTGGTAAAGAATCGGGAGTCAAAGGCCAGGGATTAGTCCAGACAAGCTTGCTGAATTTCCATTCGCCGTTCACCCTTGCGTACTCACAATCGTACAGACCCTGATTATACCGTACCGAACCAGGGTTATCAGGATCAGCCGCAAAGATGTAAAGCATCCAGTAACCCCGGGCTTTGTCTCCCTCTACGGTAATAACCGGCATGACGGTAAAATGGGCATCTCTTTTTTCACCGGCGGGATTCACTTTAGCAATACGTTCCGTGAATAGTCTGTAAATGGCTTCCTTACCCTGGTGTCCACCATGCCTCCAGATATTAGCGTAGGCGTCTTGAGTGAAGCAGTCCGCCATTTCCTGCCATTGGTTATTCAACAGAAGATAAATGTATCGGTGCTGTAGTCTCTCGATTGCCTCAATGTCCTCCAGGGTTTGAAGACGACGTGTAATTTCATCCAGTTCCATTTGCTTCCCCCTTACAAATTTTTCTTTCAGGGTATTTCCCGTAAGCGCTCATGGTGCCTGTGAACTTCCCCCGGGATCAGCAGCCCCCATGACTTTGTAGTCTTCAGGTCATAATACTGCTTGTTTTCAATCATTTATACGATGTACAATGTCCACTATAAATGTTTGAGAATCGAGCGTAAAGAGTAATAAAGCAACAACTGACAGTTGTTTGCTGCATTTCATGGAACATTAAAAAATAGACGACAAGGAACGGTGGTACCAATTTCACTTTAATTACTTGAATATGCTTTGCCTTCCTAATCGAGAGTCTTTTATAAGGTATTAGTAGCTAATTACATAAATATCAGGAGGTAATATGAAAGAGAGCAAGTACGCCAAATATTTTTTAACTGAACCGGCCTTAAGAAATGAATCCAGGGTAAAATTGTCCGCCCCAAGTGCGTATGTAGACAGCGCATTACATTTTGGTTCATTGGCAAATTTCTGTATGGCGTGGAGGTATATCAAGGAGCCCGTATTATTCGATCGGATACCGCATACCCATAAATTTGACGAGTTCCTTTGCTTTTTGGGTGGAAATCTAGAGAACATTTTTGATTTTGATGCCACAATAGAATTATCGATGGGCACGGAATGTGAAGTTTTCTTGATTGAGAAGCCCACGGTGGTTTATATACCAGCTGGTCTGGTTCATACTCCACTAACATTTAAAAGAATCGCCAAACCAGTCCTCTTTCACCCTATTCCTTTAACCCCCGATTATTATAGTAACTTCGCTGGAAAAGTAGATTTTTATCAACCAAAATAGTGACGCCCGACCAATCTGCTGGAATCTCAGACATCTGGGGAGACAAATAAGATTCTCTCAATACTTTACGAAACGGGATATGGAAGCTGGCGCGACCACTTAATTTCCCCGGAATGTCAGGCAATCTTGCAGGGAAAAGCAGTAGCCAACCGCACAAAGTCACAATGGCAGACGCCCAAGAATGAAGAGACAATGAATATGAACGATCCCGGAAATACAACCTTTCTCGATCAATTGATTACTAATGTGGTACAAACCCGTTTTGAAGACATCGAAAAAGGCACCATTAAACACGCCAAGAACCGGATTCTTGATACGTTAGGTTGTTTGATAGGCGGAGCAAACGATGCCGGAAACTCTCAACTATATGATTTGATAAGAACATGGGGAGGCCGGCAAGAAGCGACTATTCTGGTACACGGTGTGAAAGTACCCGCCCATAATGCAGCAATGATGAATGCTATTATGGCACGATCTTTCGATTTTGAACCGGTGAGTCCCTATGTTGATGGCGTAAGTGTCCCGGGTCACATAACTGGTACCACCTTGATGGTTGCCTTGGCTTTGAGTGAAATTCAAGATATTACGGGAAAGGAATTCTTAACAGCGCTATTGGTCGGTGATGATTTATCCGCGAGAGTTTCGATTCTTGGCAGCGGGCCAAGTACTTTCAGCGGTCGTGACCGGGTAGGACCGATTAATCTTTTTGGTTCAACGGCAATCGCCGGAAGGATCCTCAAACTTGATTCGATTCAATTAAGAAATGCCCTGGGGCTACTTTTAGCTTATCTCGGCGGCTCTCATCAGTTGATTTATGACACTACCACTGCGTATAAGCTTTCTCAGGGAACTTCAGCCCGTGACAGTATTATTTCTGCTCAGATGGCCAGGGCTGGCTGGACCGGTGCGAAAGACGCTCTTTTCTCTGATTTTGGCTACTACAACGTATTTAGCGCGGGCGTTCGCGATCCTGAAATTGTGACAAAAAACCTGGGTCAGGAATATTACTCAGACAGCACCTTCAAGCCTTATCCCTGTTGCCGGCTCAATCATAGTGCAATCGACTGCGCCCTTGCGCTGGTGCAAAAGTATGAGATTCAAATCAATGATATTGATGAAATCATTATCCAGGTAGCACCACCTGTATTAGAAGATATTCTCAGTAAACCTTTCGAAATTGGTGACTTTCCCCACGCCAGTGCGATTTTCAGCATTCAGTACAATGTCGCAAATGTGTTACTCCGAAAAAGCTCCGTGCCAAAGGATTTTACCGAAGAAGCAATCCGTGACCCGAAAATAATGATATTGGTCGGTAAAATGAAGATGACCGCACTCACGGAAGGTGAGGCAGAAAGTGCCCGGGTAAGTATAAGATTGAGGGATGGACAAAATATTTCCGAGTTTACAGAAATCGCACGAGGTGATCCGAGAAGACCGCTTTCTGAAGATGAATTACTGACCAAATACTGGAATAATGTCGAGTTTGGGGGAATGCTGAAAAGGGAAAACGCCGAAAAGATTATCGAAATGATAGAGAACCTGGAAAAGCTGGACAGTATTCTCGATCTAATCCAACTTATCAAGACAGATTGAGAAAGATTAAATCACCAGAATAGGTAAAAAGTGTATCGCCCTCCGGCTATTGAACCGAAGGGCGAACCTTGTGTCTAAATTGGTCGCTTTACCCGAGAAAGCTTCTGTATTTTTAGCGTTTTCAATGAACTCCGCTTGGTAAATATCTTGAAACACACAGGCCAACACACCGGCTATCGGACCATGTCCGCCAGTTCAGAGATATCTTCAAGTTCTTCAAGACGGTCAACGGTGCTGATTATCTTGTTTCTCTTTTCTTCATCCAGATAGGCGCCGGTCAAGGAATTGAACTTGGCAACGATTTCCTCTTTTGTCGCCGGATTCTCGGGATCACCTTTAGGATAATCCACGTGGGACTGGACGGTCCGTCCATCGTTCAACTCCGCTGTTAACGTAGCCGGATATGCTTTGGGATACATGGCTTCAGCTTCAGGATCCAGTTCCCAGTCTACCCTGGCCGCCACATCTAATACATCCGTATCTTTCAATGCCTCTACCGAGAACTCCTCGATGTTGCCCCGGTTCTTGCAGATCGCGGTCGCTACCGCCCACGGAAGACTGAACTGCGCGTCAACATGGGTTACCGGCTTGCGTTTTTGCTCGACGGGATTACACAGCATCTTGATCGAGAAATCTCCTACCCTGGCAACGACTCTCTTGACGTTGTCCGACCTGACACCTTGACTGTAAAGATCCAGCGCACAGTCAAAAACAGGACCGGAGAAACGACAGCAGGCATACAACTTGATGCTGGTATCTTTCATTTCCCACTGCTTGCCCAGCGTATCCGTAATGCGCCCGTAATCGTACTGGTCTTTGAACGATAAGGCGCGAATCAGCCCGTCTTTGCCATCGAGGACAGTCCCTGATCCAATGTAATTTTTTTCCGCCAGAGAAGCCGCAAGAACGCCGCCC